>NZ_JBHTLD010000091.1:0-18039 GCF_042678745.1 Pontibacter rugosus
AGTTTATACTTGATCTTTCCTCCATCTATGGTGGCTTATAATGGCGTAAGGGTTCGTTTGTAAGCAGCAGGTGCAATCAAGGTGCGTCTTAACCACTGCTTATATAAAGCACAAGCGGATGCCTGTGCCAGAGGCGGTAATTAAAAAGAGTTATTATTTTTCTGTCCAGCTAATTTTTACCGCTGAGATTATGTCTGTCTCCAGCCGTTCCTCCGGACATACCTTGAAACTATTTTTCAGGTAGAAGCCCAGCGGGGAGCTATACTTCTCTTCATTGCTTTTCACGTCATTATCATGATCTATCACCCACCCGCTCAATTGGCGTTCATTTTCCTGAACAAGGCGCAGCAGACGTTTCCCATACCCTCTCCCCTTCAATCTGCTATCCACTATCAGGGCAAACCATGTTTCTTTTGCTCGCTCGAAGAGAAACAGCCAGCCGCATACTTCTCCCGCCTCGCCAAGTAGCAAGTAGTGCCGCTTTTGCTCCAAGCCTGCAAGGTACTCTTCCAATGCAGCAAGTGACGCGTACTGCAGCAGCACCGGGTATTCCTGGTTCCAAAGCTGTAGCACCTGCTGTTTCTGATTAGAGGTCAGGTATAGCGTTTCAACTATATTCACATGATATATACATAGACGTTTATACTACTACTTAAACAGACCTCTGGTGCTTTGTGGCTCGCAGGAACTGCGCATGCAGCCAGGTCTAATCACACAGCTACCTCCTAAAATCAGAAAAGCCACTGGCTCATGGCGCAGCGGCTAATCCTCCTTTGGCTATTCGTTGTATCTTATACTTCTAGTAATTACCTTTTTAACGTGATAACCAGAAGGTCTATTGTCTTACGTCTAAAATCTAACGTCTTTAAAAAGGTGGTTCTTCTTCGAAGTTAGAAGTCGGAAAACCTCCGCCACCGTTGCCGCCATCATTCATACGACTGCCTAAGCGTATAGAACCCGGTGCATCTGTATCAAAGGTACTATTTGGCAGCGCATTAAAGCCGCTCATACCATCGCCTCCAAAATCGTTATCTAAGTTCGTGAATTTAGTATACTTACCGATAAACTTCAACTGCACGTTCTCCAGGGAGCCGTTACGGTGCTTGGCTATGATAACTTCACCCACACCGGCTGTCGGGTTGCCCATTTCGTCTTCGGTAATACCATAATATTCCGGGCGGTACAGGAAGAGCACCATATCGGCATCCTGCTCTATTGAACCGGATTCACGAAGGTCAGACAGCTGCGGGCGTTTGTCACCTCCACGTGTTTCCACGGCACGGCTTAGCTGCGACAGCGCAATCACCGGCACGCTCAGTTCTTTGGCCAGCATCTTCATGGCACGCGAAATAGAGGCAATTTCCTGCTCTCGGTTGCCACCTCCCTTGCCGTCAGCGTTACCGCTCATCAGTTGCAGGTAGTCAATGATGATCATCTGAATATCGTACTGCGCTTTTAAACGGCGACATTTGGTGCGCAGTTCACGGATAGACAAACCAGGCGTATCATCAATAAAGATAGGTGCCTCGGTTAGTTTGGCTATTTTATGGTTAAGCTGTGCCCACTCATACTCCTCCAGGCTACCTTTCTTGATTTTCTCTGAATCCAGCTCAGCCTCCGATGATATCAAACGATTCACCAGCTGCAGGGAGGACATTTCCAGTGAGAAAATCGCCACACCTTTGTTAAAATCAACGGCGGCGTTACGCATGCATGAGAGCACGAATGCTGTTTTACCCATTGCTGGGCGTGCGGCAAGTATAACCAAGTCAGACTTTTGCCAGCCGGACGTAACTCTATCCAACGCCACCAAACCGCTCGGAACACCTGTTAAACCATCTGTCTGCTTTCGCTTCTCTTCCAGTTCTTTGATAGCCTGGTGCATGAGTGAGCGCATGTCGTCGAAGTTCTTACGGATGTTAGATTCCGATACTTCATACAGTTTAGCCTCCGTCTTATCCAGCAGTTCGAATACGTCTGTTGTATCTTCAAAGGCGCTGGATAGCACTTCAGATGAGATAGAAATCAGGTCGCGCTTGATGGAGTTCTCCGTGATGATACGGGCGTGGTATTCAATGTTGGCTGCAGAGTTTACACGTGTGGTCAACTGGGTAACATAATATGCCCCGCCAGCCATCTCTAATTCGCCCTGCTCACGCAATTCGTGCGTTACCGTCAGGATATCTATTGGTTCTGATTTATCAAAAAGCGAAATAATGGCCTTAAAAATACGCTGGTGCGCCTCTTTGTAGAAACTCTGCGGGCGCAGAATATCAATAACAGTTGTCAAAGCATCCTTCTCCAGCATCAGAGCGCCTAGCACGGCCTCCTCCAGATCTAGTGCCTGCGGCGGCTTTTTACCCAATTCCGATACAACAGGGGCTTTCTTTTGCCATCCGTTCCGGTTGCCCACAGGCCGCACATTCATTTTCATCTCCTCCATAGTTACAAATTTAACACCTCTGGGAGAGATTCAATCTTTATAACCCTGTTAATAATCCACAAGATATCCACAAACTATCCACATATTAGCGTAGGCCAGTTTTATTTTGGATAGGAATTCTAAATTTGTAGGTTAGCTACTTTAATAGCATTGCACATGGAGAAGAAGGAATTTAAGCACATACATTTGATTGCCGTTGGCGGAAGCATTATGCACAACCTGGCCCTGGCCCTGCACGACAAAGGCTTGAAAGTAACAGGTTCTGACGACGAGATTTTTGAGCCTGCCAAAAGCAGACTAGCCGCTGAAGGTATACTTCCCGAAGCAGAAGGCTGGTTTCCAGAGAAACTGGAGAACAGCACAGACGCCGTTATATTGGGCATGCATGCCCGCCCTGACAACCCGGAGCTGCTAAGAGCACAGGAGCTTCATATCCCGATTTATTCTTTCCCGGAGTTTATCTACGAGCAGAGCAAAGATAAGCAGCGTATTGTGATAGGCGGCAGCCACGGCAAAACCTCTATCACCTCCATTATCATGCACGTGCTGCAGCAGCTGGGCCGCAAGTTTGACTATGCCGTAGGTGCGCAGCTGGAGGGCTTCGACAGAATGGTGAAGTTAACAGACGATGCACCCCTTATTATTATAGAAGGAGATGAATACCTTTCCGACCCTATCAAGCGCGTGCCTAAGTTCCACCTGTACCACCACCACATTGGCGTCATCAGCGGTATCAGCTGGGATCACATCAATGTATTTCCGGACCCGGAGATGTACCGGGAGCAGTTCCGCATTTTTGCCGAAATGACACCCAAAGCCGGCACGCTTATCTATAACCAGGACGATGAGCAGGTGCTGCTGGTAAGTGTACCGCGCAATCCGGCTGATATAGCCTATATAGGCTACACCGTGCATGAGCATAGCATTAAGAATGGCAAAACCATACTGCATACCAAGAAAGAAGGGGATGTAGAGATACAGCTATTCGGAGAGCACAACCTCCGCAATATTTCCGCTGCAAAAGAAGTATGCAAGAAAATCGGGGTTAAGGCGAGTGATTTTTATGCTGCGTTACAAAGCTTTAAAGGGGCAGCCAAGCGCCTGGAGAAAATAGGAGAAGCAGCTACATCAAATATATATCGTGATTTCGCACATGCTCCTTCTAAAGTAAAAGCTACCTCGGAGGCAGTGAAAAAGCAGTTCCCGCAGCGTGACCTGGTAGCTGTACTGGAGTTGCATACATTCAGCAGCCTGAACAGAAACTTTATTCCGCAATACGCCGGGGCGCTTTCTTTGGCTGATGAGGCCATTGTATACTTCAACCCGAAGACAATAGAGCACAAACGTATGGAAATGCTGACGGAGCAAGAACTAAAAGACGCTTTTCAGAACCCGAACCTGACAGTTTATACTGACTCCGAAGCACTGGAGCAACACCTGACCAGCCGCAACTGGCAAGATGCTAACCTGCTGCTGATGAGCTCGGGCAACTATAACAACATGAATCTGGAGGCGCTAACGCAGGCGGTTCTTAAAGCATAACCAAGTATAGCCATGAAATTACACCTCAAACGCCCTATCGTTTTCTTTGACCTGGAAACAACTGGTACCGACATCGGCAAAGATCGCATTGTGGAGATCAGCTGTTTGAAAGTAATGCCTGACGGAGAAGAAATCCTCAAGACGCGTCGCATTAATCCAAGTGTGCCGATTCCGCTGGAATCAAGTATGATTCATAAAATTTACGATGAGGACGTGCAGGACTGCCCTACTTTTAAAGAAGTAGCCCGAGACTTCAGTAAGTTTCTGGAAGGATGCGACTTGGGAGGGTATAACCTGCTGCGCTTCGATATTCCACTGCTGGCCGAGGAGTTTCTGCGCTGTGATATCGACTTTGACATAGAGAACCGCCACATTGTGGATGCCTGCCGCATATTCCATCAGATGGAAAAGCGCACGCTATCTGCTGCCTACAAGTTCTACTGCAACAAATCCCTTGAAAACGCACATAGTGCAGAGGCTGACACTATTGCCACTTACCACATTGTAATGGCACAGCTAGACCAGTACCAGGAAGTGCCTTTTGAAACAAAGGAAGGCCTGATTGAATACCCTGTGCAGAACGACATGGCGGCGCTTCATAAATTCACGGTGGAGAAAACAGCCGATCTATCAGGCCGCATTGTATACAATACAGCAGGTAAAGAGGTTTTCAATTTCGGCAAGTATAAAAATGTTCCCGTAGAAGACGTTCTTCAGAAAGAGCCCAGCTACTATGACTGGATGATGAAGAGTGAGTTTCCGCTCTACACCAAAAAGATACTAACGCGCATTAGGTTACGCAGCATGATGACCTCTAAATAAACGCACACATATGTGTAATTGCCGCATCACTGGTTTACACTTGTAGTGATTTATACTTGTAGTTACACATACTTTACAAGACAGAAACAGATACAAAAAAGAAGGGGCCGCTTGTGAGCGGCCCCTTCTTTTTTGTATAAAGAGTAAACTACTTCCGCATTATTTACGGCTTCTGTTTAATGGTACGTTCTTTAGCAGCGTGTTCTGCTCTGAGAATTTATGGATGCAGTTATTGCCCGGCGCACGCGAAGAGCATTCGCAGCCTGTAATACGGTTACCAGAATACGTAAAGTAACAGAAGCCACACCCTGCGGCAGACTGGCACATGTGTTTGGTGCCTTTACTACTCAAGTATAAACTGTTATCAGCAGCAATATCTAATTCAAGAGCCATACTTCTGGCAGCTCCGTTCTGCATGCCTAAACCTACTAAGTAGTAAGCTGGCGCATCGTCCTTCGTTTCCTGTACTTTGCGGATCATCACCTTGTCTACTACCGTTCCATCTCCGAACTCACGGATAAATGGCTGCATAAGCTCTGTGGTAGGTACAATATAGTCTACACTGTCAAATACCACCTGTGCCAGCAGTCGCCCGTCATAAGGTTCTGCCTCCACGTCCTCTGGCCCGGCCTCGCTTTCATCCCGAATAGCATCACGGGTAGAACAGGCAGAAGCCATCATCAACATAAAAGACAGAAAATACAACAGTCTAAGTCGTAGAGCAGAGCCTTTAACCGGCTGCTCTTGTATGCTTTCCTTCATGAAGGTGATTTTATCGGGCTTTGTAGTATTTTAAGGCTTCAGGCATATGCTCTCTTAAAGCTGATTGCCTTGTTCCTGCACTTGGGTGAGTTGAAAGGAACTCTGGCGGAGCCTGTCCACCACTTTCCGCTTCCATTCTTTGCCAGAAAGATACCGATTCTTCTGGATTATATCCAGCCATAGCCATAAAAATCAAGCCCAAACGGTCGGCTTCTGACTCCTGTGTGCGGCCATACTTTAACAAGCCTAGCTGAGACCCCACACCATAAACTGACAGCAGCAGGTTTTGCGCCATGCCCGGCTGTGTGCCTGCCAATGCAGCCAACGTCTGCCCGCCAAATTGCTGTGCCAGTTGCTGGCTCATACGCTCACTGCCGTGTTTGGCAATAGCGTGTGCAATTTCATGGCCCATTACTACCGCTAAGCCTGTTTCGTTTTTAGCGATAGGCAGTATGCCTGTATATACGGCTGTTTTACCACCGGCCATAGCCCAGGCATTCACCTGTGGATCGTCGATCAGGTTAAACTCCCACTGGAATCCGTTCAGCTCGTTTTGCAGTCCGTTTTGCGCCATATACTGCTCCACAGCACCTTGTATGCGCTGCCCCACACGTTTAACCATGGCAGTTGCCTGTGCGTCTCGTGATATTTTACTTTCACTGATCACCTGATTATAGGCGGCATAACTCTGCTGCTGCATCTCGGCTTCAGATACCAGGCTTAGCTGCCGTCGGCCCGTAATCGGTACGGTAGTACACCCTACCATCATAACCACGGCTACTGTAAATGCTACAAATCTTTTATACATGTTCTTCAAATTTTAAAGGCTTTTAGAAATCAATCCCAAATTTTGAACCAAATTATCAAAAACCAAACCAACTGACATTATTTAGTTACGCTAAAGCTTGGCTCTGCACCTGCAGAAACAGGTTAATCCCTTATTATCAAGGGTTAACAAACAAATGCTTTTTCTGCTCAAGTATACGACGGCTGGATATTAAAAAGTTATCAAACTATGTCGCTATACTAATTGTACAGTTTAGATGTTAGCTTAGTAAAAAAAGGTGCTATAGTACGGTAAAGTGAGGTATTATTTTCGTCACTTTTGCTGCGCCGCTACGTTAAAAGTCCTATTTTTGAAGACAGAACCGAAATCAACCCTTACATGAAGATATTAGCCATCGGCAGGAATTATGCCGAGCATATTGCCGAACTTAACAACGAAGTACCCGACGAGCCTGTGATTTTCTTTAAACCCGACACAGCCATACTTCGCCACAACGAACCATTTTATTATCCTGAGTATACGTCTGATGTGCATTATGAAGTAGAGCTGCTGCTGCGCATTTGCCGCGAAGGCAAAAATGTGGAAAAGCAGTTTGCCCATAAATACTATGATGCGATTGGCCTGGGCATTGACTTTACTGCGCGAGACTTGCAAACCAAAGCCAAGTCTAAAGGACTGCCCTGGACACTGGCCAAAGGCTTTAACGGCTCTGCTCCTGTTTCGGAGTTCCTGCCACTTACGGAGTTCCCAGACCTGCAGAACATCAACTTTAGCCTGAACGTGAACGGTGAAACAAAACAAAAAGGCAATTCTAAGATGATGCTGAACACGTTTGATGACATCATTGCCTACATTTCGCAATTCATCACCCTGAAAACGGGAGACATTATTTTTACAGGAACACCAGAAGGCGTAGGCCCGGTTAAAATTGGAGATAGATTAGAAGGGTATGTTGAAGATAAGAAGCTCCTTGATTTTGAAGTTAAATAAGAACCACCTGGCCACGGCCATACTTGCTTTGTTTACCAGCCTTGGTGCTGTAGCCCAAACATCACCCCAGGCTGGCTACTTTTTGTTCCCGATCAAGCCGGGTGTGCGTAACTACCTTTCAGGCACGATGGGCGAAATTCGCTCCAACCACTTTCATGGCGGCCTGGATATTAAAACTGACCAACGGGAAGGCCTGGAGGTGCATGCCGCCGCAGATGGTTATATTTCACGTGTAAAGCAGTCTAGCTACGGCTATGGCAACATCATCTATATAACCCATCCCAACGGGCTGGTAACTACCTATGCGCACTTGCTGGAGTACAACAAGCCTTTGGCTGACTACATGCTGCAGAAGCAGTATGAGAAGCAGGCGTTTGACCTGGAGTTATTCCCGGAGCCGGGGCAGTTTCCGGTAAAGCGCGGTGACGTGATTGGCTTGTCTGGTAACACAGGCGGCTCTGGTGGACCACACCTGCACTTTGAGATCAGAGACGAGAAAGACCGTTTGTACAACCCGCTTAAGTATAAATTCACTGAGGTAATAGACACCACACCTCCCGACATCTTTAGCATAGGCATCACTCCGCTGAATATTCATGCCCGTGTAAACAATGCGTTCGACCGTTCTGAATTCCGCACCAAAGAGGTAGGCAATAACTATAGTCTAACCGATACAGTTTTCGCACATGGCTTACTGGGACTGGAGCTACAGACCATTGACCAACTGGATGGTGCAGCCAACAAGAACGGCACGCAGGAGGTTACACTGCTGGTAAACGGCCAGCAGATTTACCAGCATTACATAGACCAGGTGCCGTTTGAGCTGTCGCGCCAGGTATCGCAGCACATCAACTACAACCAGTACAAGCGCAACGGTCGCACCTTCCAAAAAGCCTTTATAGACTACGGAAACGACCTGCCGCTGTACAAAGCCGACGAACGCAGTGGCCGCATGGTGGTGCAACCGGATTCTGTTTACCAGGTAAAGCTTATCGCCCGCGACTCTTATAACAATACCTCCACCCTAAGTTTTGTAGTGAAGGGACAGCGGCCTAAGTTTACCCAAACAGCTGCCAAAGCTGTAAAGAAGCCTTCAATTGACTACGAGATCATAGGCAATGTGCTTAAAATAAGTGCCACTGACACAGCCCAAACACCGCAGAACATTGAGTTGTATGTAAATAACCAGGCGCTAATGCTGGTACCGAGCTACATGAAAAACTCAACTTCAGTAAGCCTATATGACCTCCGGGCTGGTTTACCTGACTCGATGCGCTTCTGTGGGCTGAGCAAGAACTTCGGCATAGAGAAGGCAGTGCCACCGAATAAAGATTTCCTGTTCACGAACCGCTACCTGAAAGTGCTCTTTGACAAGCAGTCGCTCTACGATACCTTATACTTACAGACGAAGCTGGAAGGGGATGTGTATACCATTGGTGACTACTTTACGCCGCTGCACAAAGCCATAAAAGTGACCATTACGCCTCCTGCCGAAGTGAAAGACAAAAGCAAAGCTGCTGTATACTTTCTGGGCACAGGCCGTGGCCGTGGTTTTGAAGGCGGGAAATGGGAAGGCAACAGCATCACCTTTACCACCAAAAACATGGGTAAATTTAAAGTGATGGAAGATACAAAGCCTCCTGTTATTCGCCCTGTAGTCAAGAACAGCAGTGTTATCAGCTTTAAAATATCAGATGATTTGTCAGGCATCAATTCGTTTAATGCCTGGGTAGATGGCAAGTGGGTACTGATGAAGTATGAGCACAAAAAGGCGCTGATCTGGTCTGAGAAAATAGACAAAAGCGTACCTTTGTCTGGCGAGGTAATTCTGAAAGTAAAGGACAATGCTGGCAACGAGGCTACCTATACAGGCAGAATTTAAGAATTTGAATCACGACACACGTAGCACGAATCACGATTTAAATCATGGCAAGTCGTGCTACGTGTGTCGTGCTACTTGATACGAAACATCAAAAAAACTATGCAACTGAACATCGGAGACAAAGCGCCTGCGTTTGAAGGCAAAGACCAGAACGGGAATACAGTAAGGCTAAGCGACTACCGCGGCAAGAAAGTGCTTTTATACTTCTACCCGAAAGACAACACCAGTGGCTGCACCGCCCAAGCCTGCAACCTCCGCGATAACCATACAGAGCTACAGCAAGAAGGCTACGAAGTGATAGGCGTAAGCACCGACAGCGAAAAATCGCACCAGAACTTTATCGCCAAGTATGAGCTGCCTTTTACCCTTATCGCCGATACTGAAAAGCAAATTGTGGAGCAGTATGGCGTGTGGCAGGAGAAATCGATGTATGGGCGCAAGTATATGGGCACCATGCGCTACACATTTGTGATTGATGAAAATGGTGTGATACAAGACATCATCACCAAAGTAAAAACAAAGGAACACACTTCGCAGATACTGAAGTAAAACATAAACGCAGCTGACCGACTAAGGCAGCTGCGTTTTTTGTTATATTTGAACAGCAGATACTTAAAAAGCCTTAGAGGAGCGCGCGTATATACTTCTTTGTAAGCATTTAGGAACCTGCATTCGTAATTCGTAATTCGTAATTCGTAATTCTTTATCATTTCTAATTTATAATTCTCAAACAAAGTGAATCCACACAACAAAAGCATTGACGAGCTGAAGCAGACCGCAGCACAAGTGCGCCGCGACATTGTACGCATGGTGCATGCCGTTAACTCCGGTCACCCAGGCGGCTCACTTGGCTGTACTGATTACCTGGTGTCCTTGTACTTCAAAGTGATGAACTACAGCACTGAATTCACAATGGACGGCAAAGGCGAAGACCTTTTCTTCCTGTCGAACGGCCATATTTCACCTGTATTCTACAGCGTTTTGGCGCGTGCCGGTTTCTTTGATGTAAAAGAGCTCGCTACATTCCGTAAGCTTAACTCAAGGCTGCAAGGCCACCCTACTACCCACGAAGGTTTGCCAGGTGTACGCGTTGCCTCAGGTTCGCTAGGTCAGGGACTTTCTGTAGCTATTGGTGCTGCGCAAACCAAAAAGCTGAACGGCGACAATAGCCTTGTTTATGTGCTGATGGGTGACGGAGAACTAGAAGAAGGTCAGGTATGGGAAGCAACGCTGTATGCGCCGCATAACAAAGTAGATAACCTGATTGCCACCGTAGACCGCAACGGCCAGCAGATTGACGGGTCTACTGATGAAGTTCTTGGCCTGGGCGACCTGCGCGCTAAATTTGAAGCTTTCGGATGGCATGTGCTGGAGGCTAACGGTAACAGCTTTGAAACGATGTTGCCAGCCCTGGATGAAGCAAAAGCTGCCACAGGCAAAGGTAAGCCAGTTATGATTTTGATGGATACCGAAATGGGCTTTGGCGTGGACTTTATGATGGGCTCACACAAGTGGCATGGCGTTGCTCCAAACGACGAGCAGTTAGAGATTGCCTTGCAGCAGTTATCCGTAGAAGCAGCCGCAGACTATTAATTTATACTTGTAATTTATACTTGCTTTAGGTTTTACCTGCTTATTGTTTTCCGGCAACATGGCCAAGTGGTACAAACTCATACCCATACTCTTCTTTTTGCTGTTGATAACAGCAACAGGAACTGCTTTTGCCCAGGAGAAAAAGCCGCAGCCTAAAACACGCATTCTATTTTTACTGGATGCCTCGGGCAGCATGCTGGCCAAATGGGAAAACAGCGATCGTATGGCTATTGCCAAGAACCTGCTGGCCCACCTGGTAGATTCATTGGATCGTTATGATAACCTGGAAGTAGCCCTGCGCGTTTACGGCCACCAGTTTGGCCGTGAGCGTAACGATTGCAAAGACACTAAGTTAGAAGTGCCTTTTGGCGAGAATAACTCAGAGGTGATCAAGAAGAAGCTGCAGAGTCTTATTCCGCGTGGCAATACACCTATCACGTATTCCCTGGAGCAGGCCGCTAACGACTTCCCTTCTGACAAAGCTCGCAATGTGGTTATACTTATTACCGATGGTCTGGAGTCTTGTGGAGGTGATCCTTGTGCCATGTCCCTTGCTTTGCAGCGCAAACGCATATTTCTAAGGCCCTTTGTTATCGGCATTGGCATTGAACCCCAGTATGAGCAACAACTCAGCTGCATCGGTCAGTATTTTAACGCCGCAGATGTGAAAACCTTTGAAACGGTGTTATCAGAGATCGTAACACAGGCCTTAAGTGAAACAACTGTAAGCGTAGAGCTTCTGGACGAACAGAACCGACCACGCGAAACAGGTGTGAACATGACTTTTGTGAATGCACTTACCGGCGAGGCAGAATATAACTATGTACATTACCTAGATGCCCAGGGTAAATCTGATGTACTGGATGTGGATGCACTTATACCGTATCATTTAGTGGTAAATACATTGCCAGCTGTTGTAGAGCGTAACGTTAGCATACAACCGGGCAAGCACAATGTAATTCAGGTAAAGGCTCCGCAAGGTGAGTTATACTTGCGCCAGGATGGCCCCTCGCCTTACGGGCAGCTACAAGCCATTGTACGGCCCGCTGGTTCTGAGAAAACGCTGCATGTGCAAAGCTTTGGCAACCGCCATAAATACCTCACCGGTAAGTATGACCTGGAAGTATTGAGCATGCCGCGCATCATGCTATATGGTGTGGAGGTAAAGCAGAGCGAGACAAACGCTGTGACCATACCACCACCGGGCCAACTTACGATACCGTCGCAGATACAAGGCTTTGGCAGCGTTTATGAGTTATTAGAAGGTGGCGGCCAGCGCTGGCTCTTAAACCTGCCGGAAGACAACAGCAAAATGACCCTGGCTTTACAGCCGGGCAAGTATAAAATCGTTTACCGCATGAAATCAGCCCAGTCCAGCAAGTTTACTTTTGTGCAGGACTTTACTATTCGATCGGGCGCAACAACAACCGTTAAAATTTTCAATAGATAGACAAATGAAGAAATATACTTATACAGATAAGAAAGACACACGCTCGGGCTTCGGGGCAGGGCTTCTGGAGCTTGGCCGCACCAACCCCAACGTGGTGGCCCTGTGCGCCGACCTGGTGGGCTCGCTGAAGATGGGCGACTTCATCAAGGAGAACCCGGAGCGCTTCTTCCAGATCGGCATCGCCGAGGCCAACATGATGGGCATCGCCGCGGGCATGACCATCGGGGGCAAGATTCCCTACACCGGCACCTTCGCCAATTTCTCTACCGGCCGTGTCTACGACCAGATCCGCCAGTCCATCGCCTACTCCGACAAGAACGTGAAGATCTGCGCCTCCCACGCTGGCCTTACACTGGGCGAGGACGGAGCCACCCACCAGATCCTGGAGGACATCGGTATGATGAAGATGCTGCCGGGCATGACCGTCATCAACCCTTGCGACTACAACCAGACTAAGGCCGCGACCATCGCTATTGCCGACCACCACGGCCCGGTGTACCTGCGCTTCGGCCGCCCTGTGGTCCCTATCTTCACCCCTGCCGACCAGAAGTTCGAGATCGGCAAGGCCTGGATGGTGAACGAGGGAACGGACGTTTCCATCTTCGCCACCGGGCACCTGGTGTGGGAAGCCATACAGGCAGGAGAGCGTTTGGCCGAGATGGGTATCTCCGCCGAGATCATCAACATCCATACTATCAAGCCCCTGGACGAGGAGGCCGTGCTGAAATCCGTGGCCAAGACTAGATGCGTGGTATCGGCGGAGGAGCACAACCGCCTCGGCGGCCTGGGCGACTCCATCGCGCAGGTGCTCGTGAAGCACGACCCGGTGCCACAGGAGTACGTGGCCGTCGACGACAGCTTCGGTGAGTCAGGAACGCCAGCCGAGCTGATGACTAAGTACGGACTGGACGCCGACAACATTGTGAAGGCGGCCCAGAAAGCCATACAGCGAAAAGGATAAGTATAAACAAGTATAAAAGAGGCTGCACCTTAATTGGTGCAGCCTCTTTTTTTGCGCCCGAAGTACTTGGAGCCTGTTTGCATTTGGTTTTCCAAGCGCAAAGGGTACTGCCAAGTAGTTTTGGAACCTTATAGCCGTGTTATAGGAGAAAAAGCACAAAGCAAAGTTCCTTTACAGGCTTTTGCAGCGCAAAGTATGAATTTTAAACATGCTCTTAGTATATTTAAGCCCCTGCTACGTAGATGTGGAAGACAAAGAGCTACTAGAGAAATTCGCCCAACCTGAAAGCCGTAACCTGGCCTTTAACCAACTCGTGCGCAAGTACCAGCAAAAGATCTACTGGCACATCCGTAAGATGGTGATAGATCATGACGATGCCGACGACCTGACCCAGGATGTGTTTGTGAAAGTATGGAAGAACCTGGAGAACTTTCGCCACGATGCCCAACTCTATACCTGGATCTACCGCATTGCCACCAACGAGTGCCTCTCCTTTCTGTCAAGTAAAAAGCGTAAATTCTTTCTGCCCCTGAATGATGTAACTGCCGAACTGATAGAAAAAGTGGAAGCATCGCCAGAATTGGCCGGAGATGAAATACAGCAGAAGCTACAGAAAGCAATCCTCCGGCTACCCGATAAGCAGCGCCTCGTGTTTAACATGAAGTATTTTGATGGGATGAAGTATGAGGAGATGTCCGATATACTTGGAACCTCCGTAGGAGCTTTGAAAGCATCTTATCATATCGCTGTAAAAAAAATTGAAGAATTTTTAAAGCTGGATTAAACTTTGTCTCCTGATATACATCAAACGAGTATAATTCGCAGCTGCATTAAAAGACATGAAACTGAACGACATACCAAAGCGCCAGCCTTACCAGGTTCCTGAAGGCTACTTCGATAGGCTGCCAATGCGCATCATGGAGCATACGGCCGCACCGGAAGCTGTAGCCCCTGCCCCATGGCATGAGCAGCTGTGGCGGCCGGTAAGGTTAGCTGTAGCCCCGCTTTTGCTGTTACTAGTATTTGTAGGTGTTTACTTTTTTAATGTACAGCAGCCACAAGCACCTGCTTCCATTGCATCACTGTCAAACGCAGAAATCATTCATTACCTGGATAGCTATACCCATGTAGACGCCGCTGACTTTGAACAATATGGCATTGCTGACCGTGAGCTTGCTGTAGAGTTTTTAAACGTAAGCTCTAAAACCGCTGAAGAAGAGCTGGAATATTATCAACTAAACAATCTGGATTACTAAACACACACATGAAGCATCACATTCTAGTTTTACTTCTGCTTTTCGCTTTTGCATTTGGTGGCTCTACGGCACTGGCTCAGGATAGCCGCTCTAATGACAGAAAGGAAAATATAGAGGCTGCAAAAACTGCTTTTTTAACAGACAAGATGGGTCTTTCAGCAGAGCAGTCGCAGAAGTTCTGGCCGCTTTACAACGAATACGAAGCCAAGCGCAGAGAATTGATCAAAACCTATCGCAACGGCTACCGGAAAGATGTGGAAGCTCTCAGTGAGCAGGACGCAAAAGCCCGCATCGACAATATGTTTTCTACTAAAGAACGGGAGCTTGAATTGGAGAAGGAGTATGCAACCAAGTACCAGCGTGTTATTTCAAACAGGCAGCTCATTAAGCTTTACCGCGCTGAACGCGAATTCACGAAAATGCTCCTCAAGCGCCTGGACGATAAAAGAGCTGAAAATTAAAATTGCTAAAGTTGAGAAGGAAAGGCACTACCATTTTTGGAGTGCCTTTTTCTCTTTTATAAAGTAGCCATACATGTTCTATTCCTTTTACTACCACTGTCCTGGCAATAAGAGGAGATCGGAAGCTGTCATGAAAGTGCTTTGTTCTTTTCAGTAAAGTTTATACTTATCTGCCTGAGCATACACAGGCAGATAAGTATAAGTACTGGTTAGATAGCTAGGTTTAGGACTTCTTTTGTACTTCAATCCACTCATCTACCTTTTTCTCCAGCACAGCCAATGGCATAACGCCTCCTTTGAGTATCAAGTCATGAAAGGCGCTGATGTTAAACCTGTCTCCTAATGCATGTTGTGCTCTTTGGCGAAGCTCCTTTATCTTCAGCTCTCCTATTTTGTAGCTCAGTGCCTGACCGGGAATAGCCATATAACGCTCTATCTCAGCTACAGCTGCTTCGCGGCTTGTCAGTTCATTATCAAGTGAGTATTGGATAGCCTGCTCACGTGTCCAACCTTTGGCATGCATACCGACATCCACTACCAGGCGTAAGGCACGGTGCATCTCATCGCTCAAGCGGCCAAAGTACTGGTAAGGATCTGTGTAAAGCCCCAGTTCCTCGCCCAGGCTTTCAGAGTAAAGCGCCCAGCCTTCGCCAAAGGCACCATACCAGGCATACTGCCTGAATTTAGGCAGCCCCTCCTGCTCCTGCTGGATAGATATCTGGTAGTGATGCCCGGGAATTGCCTCGTGCAGAAACAGCGACTCCATACCAACCATATTATAAGTCTTGGCATCCAGTATAGGTACATAGAAAATACCCGGTCGTGAGCCGTCCGGTGCTGGCGGGTTATACTCAGCACTAGCCGATGCTGCTCTAAACGCCTCCGTCTGCCGAACCTCGAACTTAGACTTTGGTGTGATGCCAAACAGCTTGTTTAACTGTGGCTGCATGCGCTGCTCTATCTGGCTGTAAGCTGCCAACACCTCTTCCGGTGTTTTGAAAGGTGTAAATTTTGGGTTGTCGTTTACGTGCTGGAAAAAAGCCTTTAGGTCGCCTTTAAAACCCACCTGCTCTTTCACTTTCTCCATTTCGCTGCGGATGCGTGCCACCTCCTGCTGCCCTGTTTCAAAAATCTGATCAGGCGTCATGTCAGTGGTTGTCCAGTAGCGCACCAGGTACTTATAATAGTCATCTCCTCCTTTGATGCCACTGATACCTGTGGTACTTCGGCTCTTGGGCAGGTACTCCTGCTGCATAAAATCATGCAGCTTTTTATAAGTAGGGATTACTTCTTCTGTTATAGCTTTAGTATAAGCCTGGCGGATACTGTCTTTTTGAACTGCTGTAAAGGTATCGGGCAGCTTCTCTACAGGCGCCCAAAAGATGCTTTTAGTAGGATCATTTACCACCATAGCCTGAAGCTGGGGCAATACTTTTTGAGTCAGCGTGCGCGGCAGCACTACACCCATACTCATACCTCTGCGCATGTTGGCAATGGCTGTATCTCCCCAAACTGTAAAACCTTTGATGCGTCCCAGAAAATTCTGATAATCTTCGGGTGTTTTAAAGGGCTGGTTGCTGGAGCCTGAGCCGAGCTGAGCCATCGTAATTGGTAATCCCCAAAACTGATTTACCGGCAACAAATTTGCAGGCTGCTTTAGTCCTTCCAGCGACATCTGCATTTCATACTTAAAGATGTCGTAGCTAACCTGTTCCTGCGCATCAAGTTGGCTACGGTCTATCTGGTTGATTTTATCCAGGTAGCGCTGGTACAGCTGGCGCACCTGCTCTGTGTGTTCCTGGCTCAGGTCGTTCGGCAACTGATCGTTGTAGCGGTTATCAGCAATTCCCGTTGCCTCCATCGGAAACAGCTGTAGCCGCGCCTCATAGTAGTTATCAAATAGCTGGCTCAGGTGCTTGTCGGCTTGTACAGCCTCCGTGCCCTGCTCCTGCTCGCTAGTTCGGGTACAGCCAACAGTGCCTAAAGTAGCAACGGCCAAAGCCGCACAAAGTGTGAGTTGATGTTTATTCATAGATAGGCATTAAGATGAATGATTAACTGCACATGTGTGGTAAGTACACAGGCCGCAATTATACCTTAAACTAAACAAAAAAGGTGAGACTCCAACGCCTCACCTTTTTTGCTACTATCACTTTTGCTCCTTATAGTATAAGGCTAGTATAACTTAAATTTAATAGGCTTCCATCAGAAAGCTAATATCATCTGATGGCTTAAATTCCATTGGCTTCTCAGATTGCAGAAACACACGGGCTGTATGTGGGCCTAACAGGTTTACCCGGTCGCCGTGCACACGCAGCATACTTCCCTCACGCAAACCAACTACGGGTTGGCGGTTGTGGTGGTGGAACTCCGCGATGCGCGTGTCTCGTGTTTCGCCCATGTGCGTTGAATTTGGATCTGGATCCTGAAAGTGTGGATTGATGTTAAACGGCACCAGCTGCAAAGCGTCAAAGGTTTTCACGTGCACAATAGGCATATCATTGGTGGTGCCAATGGTTTTGCCGGCAACGTTAGTGCCTGCACTTGTTCCTATGTAAGGCATGCCTTTGTTAACCCGCTCCTGCAAGGGCTTTACCAGTTTGTTCTGATACAGGTTACGCAGCAGCACGAATGTATTGCCCCCACCGATAAATACAGCCTCAGCCTCTTGCACCGCTTTAGTTGGATCTTCATACTCATGCACACCTGTTACACTGATGCCCCACTTCTCAAATGGCTCACGCGCTTTGTCGGTATACGCCTTATGGGAAATTCCTCCAGGGCGGGCATAAGGTATAAACAGGATGCTGCTTTTGCCTTTCAGCAGGTTTTTCATTTCCTCCTCGGCATGTTCCAGATAACCTGTGCCATGCGTGGTGGAGGTGCTAATTAAAAGTAAGTTTCTGATCATACACAAAGGTATGAATTTGCTTCTGCGGACGAAGTTTTTAGAGTGAGGAATTTGACCAACACACACAGGTATAGCTAAACAAAAGCTCGAGCAAGAGACTTGCTATTCATATGAAATATAGTATATTCGTTTATCCGATTCCGTTTAACAACCTGATTTGGATGGATAACCGGAACAAC
>NZ_JBHTLD010000092.1:0-18005 GCF_042678745.1 Pontibacter rugosus
AAAATTACAAGTAGCAATAGATTTATTAACAACTGCTGACGCTTTGGCTCTTGCAGAAAAAGTAGCTCCATATATCGACATCATTGAGCTTGGTACTCCCCTGATCAAGAGCGAAGGTGTAGCAGTTATTACTGCGATGAAAAATGCATTCCCGGACAAGATTGTTTTTGCAGATTTCAAAACTGCAGATACAGGTGCTCTTGAAGCAGAAATGGCATTTAAAGCTGGTGCTGATTTGGTTACTGTGTTGGCAACAACGGGTAATGCAACCATCGAAGGCGCTGTTAAAGCTGCTAAACAGTATGGTAAAGGAGTGGTAGTTGATACCATTGGAGAATCAGACCGTGTAAAGCGTGCACAGGAAGTTACAGCTTTGGGTGTTGAGTTTGTAGAACTGCATGCAGGCCTTGACGAGCAAGCACAACCAGGTTACTCTATCCAAGTACTGATTGATGAGGCAGCACGTGTTGGTGTACCAGTTTCAATTGCTGGAGGTGTAAACGTAAATAACATTGCAGCTGTAAAACAAGCAGGTGTTGTAGTTGCTGTGGCTGGTGCATCTCTATACAGTGCCGCTGACCCAGCTGCTGCTGCCAAAGCTTTGCGCGAAGCTCTTGATGTTGCATAAAACAAAAATAAATTATTAGTATGCTTATAAGCTGTGAAGGGCTGCTCTACAAATAATGGAGCGGCCCTTTCTGGTTAAGTAACTTCTTATAAATTTAATGGCAGTTAACGCTGGTTAATCTATGAAGCTACACTCCTGCTGAACTGCTACCTCATCTCCATAATTCCCTGAAAAACAATCCGTCACTAAACACTACTAATTAAATAGGTCTAACAGTTCCTCTCCCACTTCAAGATAAATACTAACGGCCTCTTAGTCTTTTCCTCCTTCAGCTCATATTCTCTGTTAGAGCCTCATACGTTTTGTTATTGCTACCGAATTTAGAATGAATAGAATTCTGGCAAAGTGTTTTCTGCGCTTCAGAACAACTCTATGGGACATAAAATCTTCTAAGCTAGTTTTCTATACAGGCTTTACTATAACCATCAAGTATTTTTTTTACAAGCTAAACTTACTTTAGCTAAAGTATTTGAATTGAATTTTGGCTTAAGAGCTGTTTTCACGAAACCATATAGCTATACATAACCCATCTTTAATCTTTTGTTCATATTGGGCTCATATTGTAATAACATTAAAGGGTTTACTTTGAGGAGCTAGTTTAGTAGCCTCATTTATTCCCTCTAAGCGTGACGCACAATAGGAGCTTTGGTAAGATTGAAGAGGTTTATACACTCTATTGGCGTGAGCTTTATATTGTGGCCTATCGTCGATTGAGGTCGGAGGAAGATGTGGAAGACATACTCCAGGATATATTCCTTTCCCTAGTCCAGAAGCCGGAGGTACTGGATAAAGAAGGATCTGTGAAGGCTTATCTGCACCAGGCCCTCAAGTATAAAATTATCGACTTCTATAGAAAAGATCAGCTGCTTCACTCTTTTGCTTTAGAAGAACTTTCAGCTACAAACCATGCTGATACAACCACCGATGAGCTCCTGATGGCAGAAGAGTTAGAGCAGTGTGTGCAGGAAGAAGTAAGCAAGATGCCTGAAAAGATGCAGCAAGTATACCTGCTCAGCAGAAAAGAATTCATGAGCATTGAGCAGATAGCAGCGCATCTTGGCATATCTAACCAAACTGTTAAAAATCAGATTAGCTCTGCCTTAAAAAGGCTACGCACACGGCTCAGCAACTACATCCCATTGCTCCTCATCTTATTTAACCTTAGCTAATACACGCTTAACAAAACCGTGTCTAAAGTTACCGCTGTTTAAATGGGTTGTTACCCTTCTGTTAATTCACAAAACCTATCTAGTACTCCAGCCGCAGCAGTACGAGTATATCCACAAAAGCACCACAAGTGGATAACCAACAACTAAAAATGCTGCTTCAAAAAGCGGCACAAAACAAGCTAAGCCCAGCAGAAAAAGAACAGCTGGATCAATGGTATGATTCTTTCGAAAAACAGGAGAGCACCCAAGTCTTTAAAGATAATGCACATGAGGAGCAGGTGAAACTGAGGCTATGGAGCAAGATACGAACACACATTCCACAGGAGCACAAAAGTACCTTAGGCACTACGGTTATCGCCTTGTGGCAAAGCGTGAATACTACTTACAGAAGTGTTGCCGCGGGCTTGCTACTGATGATAATGGCAACGTCATTTTTCTTCTACCTAAAGCACGATACCACAAATTATATTTCCCTCAGAACCGCGAAAGGTAATGTAACCAAAATTAGCCTGAGCGATGGTAGCCAAGTATGGTTGAATGCCAATAGCGAACTTCGATATCCTAAAAAGTTCTATGGGGAGCAGAGAGAGGTATACTTAGAGGGTGAGGCATTTTTTGAGGTTGCACGCGATACTACTAAACCCTTCATCATACATGCTGAACACCTGAAAACACAGGTATTGGGCACTTCTTTTAACATACGCGCTTATAAAGGCGCATCACAGGCTTCTGTGTCAGTTAGCAGTGGCAAGGTAGCAGTAACAGAAGGCAACGACCAGGTACTGCTAGTAGCCAACCAGGAGGCAAGGTACAACAGCAGATCTACAGAGCTTACTAAAATCAACTTTAACGCTGAAGGAGTCAACTGGTGGAAAGCACAAGGTGAGTTTCAGTTTAGAGAAGAAAGTTTGGCGGATGTAGCCATTGTACTGGGGAACAGGTTTGGCAAAAAGATTTCAATCAATACCCCAGCCTTAGCCTCTAAGCACATTACTGCCAGCTTTGGTAACGGCGAATCACTACAAGATATAACTGGAATTTTAGAAATGATCACAGGACTTCAGGCTCAGGATAAATCTGACACTGAGGTAGTATGGCAATAATCTACACCAACAATAACCAATAAAAGAAATGAAAGCCTATGGTATAAGCAATGCAGTAATCCATGATACGAAGAAGCCACCGCTGTTGGCGCAGCGGTGGCTCTGGTTCGGCAACGGGCTTGTTGCCACTGTCATAAAATAGCTTTTGAACTATCCATCACACACTAAAATTATGGTTTATTTTTCTACCCAACTGCCTAAGGCTCCCAAAAAAGCAAAAAAAATGCTTGCGGTGCTGCTATTAGCTTCCTGCCTGCATACACAAGCAGCTACTACTTGCTTTGCGCAGAACCTCAACGACAAAACGATAACGGTAAACTTCAATCATGTCTCACTTAAAGATGCTCTGAGCGAAATAGAAAAAAAGAGCGGCTTTCGCTTTATATATGAAAATAGTGTTATAGATTCCTACAAAGATGTAACGCTGAAAGTATCTGACGCTTCTGTTGCTAAAGTTCTGGAGCTGTTGTTCTCTACAACGTCTGTCACCTACAAAGAGCAGGGAGAAAAGATTATCATCACCAGAAGAACCAACGCTTCTACAGGGCCAGCTTCACAGCAGAACGATGCATTCCTGATTAAAGGTAAAGTAGTAGATGCTGCAAATGCTGCCACTCCACTGCCTGGTGTCTCTGTGGTTGTAAAAGGCACCTCAAACGGAGTAATAACAAATGTTGACGGTAGCTTTGAGCTTAGAGTACAATCAGATAATGTGCTGGTATTCTCTATGATTGGTTTTCAGCGTATGGAGCGAGCTGTAAGCAAAAACGACCAGAACATAAGTGTTGCCTTGAAAGAGGATTTACAAAGCCTGAACGAGGTGGTGGTAGTTGGCTATGGGACACAGAAAAAAGTGAACGTAACAGGTGCTGTAGAAATGATAACAGCGGAGGCTTTGGATAGCCGTCCCATCACCAGCGTAGAATCTGGTTTACAAGGCTTACTGCCAGGTCTTACTGCCATCAACAGCACAGCATTTCCAGGTGCCTCTGGGTCTACCTTACGTATTCGTGGCACAGGCACAACAAACAATTCAGAGCCATTTGTATTAGTAGATGGAATGCCGGGAGTAGATATTAATTCGCTTAACCCGGATGATATTGAAAGTGTTTCTGTACTGAAAGATGCAGCCTCAGCATCTATTTATGGTTCAAGGGCAGCCAACGGTGTTATACTTATTACTACAAAAAAAGGGCAGTCGAACCAGAAGCCTACTGTAGGTTACAACGGCTATTACGGAGTGCAAACGCCCACCGCACTGCCTAAAATGCTAGGATCTGTAGAGTACATGGAAATGCTGAATGAGTCTCAGCGCAATGTAGACCACCCACTTACTTTTACGGAAGAGCAGATACAGATAGCACGAGAGGGCACTGATCCGGACTATTATGCCAACACCAACTGGTCTGATGCTCTGCTAAAAGAGTATGCGCCTCAGCAAAGCCACAACATAAGTATAAATGGTGGCACGCCAGATATGAACTACTATGCCTCGTACGGCAGACTCAGCCAGGAAGGCTTGGTAGTAGGTGATCAGTATAAGGCAACCAGAAATAACATGAAGCTGCGCCTGGGTGCTAACAAGCTATTCGACCTGCTGGATTTGGACGCAAACCTAACCTATGTAGACCGTGAGCAGAACCAGCCAGCAGGCGGTACAGACTACAACTCAGGGCCAATTTACCAAACCTTTACCATGTCGCCACTCACTCCAGTAAGGTTCCAGAATGGCGAGTGGGGCTACGGCGGAGGCTCCAGTAACCCTGTGGCAACTGCTACAGATGGGGGCTTCAATAACTTTAAATCACAGGAGTTTTATGGCAACCTGGCTGGCACGGTACACATCCTGAAGAACCTGAGCCTGAGAGCGCAATATGGGGTAAACATTTTCAATCAGCTACGCTCCACCTTTAGCCGCAAAATAGATTATCTCTATCCAGATACAGGAAACTTCTGGTACTCTAATATGACGGCCAGTCAACTTGGAAACCGGGATTATACCAGTAGGCTGGAGAACCTGTCGGGCCAGTTAAACTACAATGTTAACATGGGCAATCATAACATAAGCACATTACTTGGATATCAACAGGAAGAATACAGATATGAAGCCTGGTTTGCCTCTAAAATGGGCTTTGTGAGTGATGATGTGCCTGTTTTAAACCTGGGCAGTGATAACCCTGTAGCCACTGGTGATGCTTACCAATATGCCCTTCGCTCCTACTTTGGTAGAGTGAATTACAATTTCAAAGAGAAGTATCTGGCAGAGTTCAACCTGCGTTATGATGGATCTTCCAGGTATATGCAAAAAAGGCGATATGGCTCTTTCCCTTCTGTATCTGTTGGCTGGCGCTTTACCGAAGAGAACTTTGTCCAGCAGCTTAATGCCCTATCGTGGCTAAGTGAGGGTAAGGTTAGGGCTTCCTATGGCGACCTGGGAGGACAGTATGGTGCCAACAGCCCTGGTTATTCAGAATATTATCCATATATCTCAGTAATAAGTTCAATAAACACCATGCCTATTGGGAATAAGCAGACGTTAGGCTTATCACAAACCATACTTGCTAACCCTATTCTGCAGTGGGAAAAAGCAAACATGCTAAATGTGGGAGTTGATCTGGGGGCGTTTAAAAACCGCTTGACGCTATCGGCTGATTGGTTTGAGAAGCAGACGAAAGACATTCAGTTAAAAGTGCTTCAGCCAGCTGTTATCGGACTAACAGAGCCAGACCAAAATGCCGGTAGAGTATCAAATAAAGGCTGGGAAGTTAGCCTTGGGTGGCAAGACCGAATCAGCGACTTTACCTATAAATTTAATGCACAGCTTTCAGATGTCCGGAATTATGTTGAGGACTTAGGCGGTACTGAACCCGAATTGAAAGATAGAATTCGCATGGTTGGTTTCCCGTTTGAAGCTTTCTATGGATATCAGACAGACGGACTGGCACAGGAAAGTGACTTTACATTAAATCCTACTACTGGTAAGGCAACGCCTAACTTTCCGATTTTTGATGCAGATCAAGGCAAGGTTGGTCCGGGTGATGTGAAGTACAGAGACATCAGCGGTCCTGAGGGCATACCTGATGGCATTATCACAGCCGACTATGACCGTACTGTGATTGGAGATGCTTTTCCACGCTATACTTACTCCTTCAGAGGCGACTTCGGCTACAAAGGGTTTGATTTCTCCTTCTTTATCCAAGGTGTAGGCAAAGGCAATGGCTATGTATCAGGTACTGGCATACATCCATTTTATGCAAACGGGGCTTTCCCTCAGGAAGTGCACCGCGACAGATGGACTCCTGAGAACACGGATGCCTGGTATCCTCGCTTTACATACTCCGACTCCAGAAACCTGCGTGTGTCAGATTATTGGCTTCAGGATGCATCTTACCTGCGCCTGAAAAACGTGCAGCTTGGCTATACTATTCCAAAGCAACTGACAAGCAAGTTAAGGATAGATAATCTTCGGGTGTATGTATCAGCAGACAACCTGCTCACAAAATCCGACTTCTTCTACGCCTTCGACCCTGAAGTAGCAACTACGAATGGTGGTACTTACCCGCAGGTTAAAACATTCATTTTCGGTCTGAACCTAAGATTTAAGTAACAGCAGGTACGGGAGGTCTTTCGGTGCGCCTTATTTAGGCACACCTCCCTTCTCTACTGCAGAACAAGTATAAACTTAACAAATCATGAGAAGAGCAAATACATCTACTCCCAAACTACATAGAATCATGCGCAAGGCTGGTCTTAGAATAGCCACGCTTTCCTTGCCCGTTTTTATGGTTGCTTCCTTGAGCAGCTGTGAAGACGATTTTTTGGAGCGTATGCCACTGGATGCTATCACTGACGTAAGCTTCTGGAAAACGCAAGAACAGCTAGAGCTGGCTGTAAACGGGTGTTATGCCGGTTTAAAAGGCAAAAATTTTCATGATATGGAGAACCTGGCGGATAACACCATCTATCCTCCTCGCTCCGACTATCAAGCTATTTCTAGCGGCAACTTCGACTTTACGATCGGTACTGTAAACACTGAATGGAGCACCCAATATGAAGGCATCAGGCGCTGTAATCATTTTCTGGAAAAATTTGAGAAAGCACAGGGTATCAGCCAAGTTAAACTTGATCAGTATGAAGGCGAAGTTCGTTTTATGCGAGCATTCCATTATAGCTTCTTGTCCTTCTTCTTTGGTGATGTGCAGCTAATTACCAGCACACTGGATATTGGAGATGCAGAGATTACGGGCCAAAGAACGCAGAACAAAGAGGTGGTTGATTTTATATTGAACGAGCTGGAAGAAGCCGCCAAACTACTCCCAACCACCTACGGCAGCAAAGACCTTGGAAGAATAACCAAAGGAGCAGCATTAGGTTGGAAAGCCAGAGTTGCTTTGTTCTATGGCCGCTACGATGTGGCAGAGGCTGCAGCAAAGGCTGTAATGGATCTGGGCGTTTACCAACTATACTCTAACGGCAACCCAGCTACAAGTTACCAAGAGCTATTTACAGATAAAGGCAAATTGGCCGCTGGCAAGAACAAAGAAACGATTTTGGCCCGCCTATACTTGCAGGATGTAACAATGCATAACATGAGCCGTGAAGTACAGGTGCCTGATCAAACCTCTCGCTTCAACCCTACACAGTCTTTGGTTGATACCTACCTCTCCAGCGATGGCTTACCTATAGAGCAATCACCGCTGTACAAAGAAGACTCCTATGCGGCTATCTTCCAGAACAGAGACCCACGTATGACGCAAACAATTCTGGCTCCGGGAGCTGAGTGGGGAGGAAAAGACGACGGAGACAAAGACAACCAGCCGAACACCACCTTTAGCCTTCCAAAGTTTAATGCAGACAAAAAAGGCAGTGTAACAGGCACAGGCTACTACTTTACAAAGTATGTTGATCTAGCTGCTGTAGGCACTTATAACAAAGATGATAATGATATTCACCTGCTCCGTTATGCTGAAGTGTTACTTACCTATGCAGAGGCTCGCTTAGAACAAGGTAAATTGACACAGCAAGACCTGGACTTGACGGTGAACAAACTAAGAGACCGTGTCGGAATGGTTCACATGGACTTAGCTACACTGGCTGCCAATAGCTTGGATGTGCGCACCGAACTACGCAGAGAGCGCCGTGTAGAACTGGCAAGAGAAGGCCAGCGCTACTTTGATATACTTCGCTGGAAACAAGGCGACCTGCTGGCTCAGGATGTAAAAGGTGTTAAGAAAAGTTTGATTCCAGATTATAACCAGGCATATGTAGCCAGTATCCCTACTGATGAGGATGGTCATCAGATCATCAACACAGGCAGAAGGTTTGATGAAGGCAAGAATTATCTATGGCCTATTCCTCTGGAGCAACTGCAGCGCAATCCTAATCTCGGACAAAACCCAGGCTGGTAACATGACAATCAAGAACTTTTTATATGCAGTAATGGCAGGAGCTACCGTATGGGTGGCCTCCTGCTCCAGCACCTCAAAGGCAAACGACCCTGCACCTGCAACAGAAACGGGTGACGTGGTGGTCAAAAAGCATACACTTCGGGTAATGTCTTACAATGTGCACCATTGTAACCCGCCTTCACGCCCTGACTTTATTGACATCGAGGCCATAGTAAAAACTATACAGGCCCAAAATCCAGACCTGGTGGCCTTACAGGAAATCGATGTGCATACGCAGCGTTCTGGCCCTAACAACCAGGCGGAGGAAATAGCGAAGAAACTAGGCATGCATTACTTCTTCGGGAAAGCTATAGATTATGGTGGAGGAGCATACGGTGTAGCTATACTTTCTAAATTTCCTTTGGCAGACACTACTGTGAACAAATTGCCAACAAAGGTAGACACAAATAGTGAACCGCGTGTATTAGCAACAGCTAAAGTAACCTTGCCTGACGGCACCAGCATCCGGTTTGGAAGCACGCACCTGGATGCCCAGAAATCCTCTGTGAATAGAGATATGCAGGCAGCCGAAATAGTAAAGATTGCCTCTGCTGATAAGCTTCCGTTTGTAATTGCAGGTGATTTCAATGCCACTCCTGGTTCAGAAACCATCACCTTACTTGACTCTCATTTTAAGCGCAGCTGCGAACCGTGCAGCCCAACCATTCCGGTTAACAACCCAACTAAAGCGATAGATTTTATATCCTACGCTCCTGCCAACAAGTTCCGAGTAGATCAGCAGCAGGTAATTGGCGAAAGGTATGCCTCAGATCATTTACCGATAGTGGCCATCCTCAAATATTAAACCCTTAGTACCTCCTACTTCTTATGAATAGAAGAAATCTTATAAAATCCTTAGGCCTGAGCATTGGTGCAGCTGTTATCAGCACAGAGTCTCTTGCCCGAATTTCTGATAGCACTTATACTTATAAGTTACCGGATAACCCGCTACATAAACCCTTAAATAAGCCTGTTACAGCAATTACACTAGGAGCCGGCAGCCGCGGCACCGTTTATGGTAACTTCGCTGCAAAGTTTCCGGAACAGCTTAAAATACTTGGAGTTGCCGAACCTATCACTTACCGCAACTCCAAGTATAGCGAGAAGCACCAGATACAAAAGAAGCACAGGTTCGATACATGGGAGCAAGTGTTTAAGCGACCTAAATTTGCAGATGCCATTATCATCTCCACGCCAGATGCGCTGCACTATGGCCCTTGCATGAAAGCGCTTGAGATGGGCTACGATGTGTTGCTGGAGAAACCCATTGCCCCTACCGAACAAGAATGCCGCGACATATTAGCAATGACTAAGAAGACAGGTCGCATTGTGGCGGTTTGCCATGTGCTACGTTATGCGCCATACTTTGTAAAGATGAAAGAGTTGATAAGCCAGGGGGCCATTGGGGAAGTAGTAAGTGTGCAGCACTTTGAGCCGATAGAACACATGCACATGGCGCACTCATACGTGCGCGGCAACTGGCACAACTCTAAAGAAACAACTCCGATTATACTTGCCAAATCCTGCCACGATCTTGATATTATAAAGTGGGTGATCAACAAACCAAGCCAGCAAATTGCCGCCATGGGCAACCTGAAGTGGTTCCGGCAAGAAAACGCCCCTGAAGGAAGCACTGCCCGCTGCACGGATGGCTGTAAGGTAGAACGCGAATGTCCATACTCTGCCCTCCGGCACTACCACGATGAGCGCAAGCGACTTTATGTAATGGACCTGCCGGAGGACAAAAGCAAGCACAGCGAGATAATAATGGACCGGCTCCGTACCACCAACTATGGCCGCTGTGTTTACCGCATGGACAACGACCAGCCCGACCATTACGTGACCACCATACAGTTTGCAGATAATGTAACAGCCAGCTTCTCCATGGAAGCCTTTACCTCCTACCACGGTCGCCGCACCCGCATTATGGGCTCTATGGGTGATATGGTAGGCGACATGCGTGAGCTGGTCGTAACCGACTTCAGGACTAAGAAAGAACTAAAACTGGTGCCTAAGGCAGAGGATGTAGAGAACTATAAAAACAGCGGACACGGCGGTGGAGACTGGCTACTCATGCGCGATTTTGTACAGGCTGTAGCCCAACAAGATGCCAGCTTGCTTACCTCTACTATTGATGAGTCCATTGAATCACACATTATGGGATTTATGGCCGAAGAAAGTCGCAAAAAGAATAAGATTATGCCTATCAAGATGACAGTATAAAAGGGTTGTCTTCAGTTTCTGAGCTTTAATTTTATACTTGGTAAAGATGTAAAACTAAGGTCTGTTCGAACGTAAGTATACAGCCTATAGGCTTGTATATTTAGGTAAGTTAAGTCTTCAAACAAGTATAGTTTAACCTGCCACATCCCTCTGAAAGAATTTTATTAAGGGAGCCCTCTTCCTGCGTAAGCCGCAAACGCTTAAGCAGGAAGAGAGCTCCCTTTTAAATAAACCTTCCTAAATAATGATTATTTCATTGCAACACGCAAGGCTAATACCACTTCTATACTTGGGTTAAGACCACAATGTGTTTATGATTAACTGAAGTCTTTGCTCCAATATCTAATGCAAGAATTATTCTCCTTTGATCATTAAATTTGCCTTGGTTTTGAATTAAGTTTAACACCCAGCCAAGCTTCAGGTTCATGAAAGAGAAAATGGGATATGTAGAAATCTACACACCCCATTCAAATACTCACTACAACTAAACTTAAACCTACTTTACTTTCTTCACGCTCCTGCTATATGCTAAATAGTATACCTGTGGCAGTACGATCAGAGATAAAATCATACAGATCATCAAACCTCCCACAATCATAATAGCAAGTGGTTTTTGTATTTCAGAGCCCATACCTGTTGATAAAGCAGCTGGCAGTAGGCCCGCCGAACCCATAATGGCTATCATAAACACAGGCCTTATGCGGCTGTACACGCCTTCTGAGATTGCCTTCTGCAGCGACATTCCTTTATGCAGGTAGTCTTTCATAACCGCTATAAGTATAATACCGTCTATAGTACCAACTCCAAACAGGATGATAAAACCTATACCTGCAGATATACCAAAGGTAGTACCTGTGAGCCATAGCGACAGGAAGCCGCCAATAAAGGCAAACGGAATGGTGATGAGCGATATAACCGTGTCTTTTAGATTCCCGAAGTTCACATACAACAGGAAGAAAATCATCAGGAGTGAAATCGGCACGATGTAAGTCAAGCGCTTGGTAGCCCTTTCCTTATTCTCAAACTCTCCTGCCCAGGTTAAGTCATAGCTATCCGGAAGCACTACCTGCTCCTCTACGCGCTTCTGTGCTTCTTCTACCGTGCTGCCCAGGTCACGGCCCCGCACCGAGAAACCAACGGCTATGTAGCGACTGCTGCCCTCGCGGTAGATAAAGGCTGGCCCGGTAAAGAAGCCAACATCAGCTATCTCATAAAGTGGGATCATAGAGCCGCTATTAGCTGGCACCAATATATTCTTTATCTCTTCTTCCGACTTTCGGAAAGGTTCTGCATAACGTACCCGCACATCAAATATGCGTTCGTCTTCATAAAACGAAGTAGCCGCTTTACCGCCTATGGCCATTTCAATCACAGCCTGTGCTTCGGCCATACTTACTCCATAGCGAGCCATACGTTTTTCGTCCAGCTTGATGCGAAGCTCTGGCAAACCGATGTTGCGGTAGATGTTCAGGTCCTCTACACCTTCCACATCTTTGATGGCAGCTGCCACTTGATCAGCGGTATCTTCCAACTCGAACAGGTCATTACCGAAAATTTTTACCACCAGCGAGCTCTTAACCCCTGACACATATTCTTCCACGTTATCCATAATTGGCTGACTGAAGCCGAAGGTAACGCCGGGATATTCCCCCAGCGACTGTTCCATTTCAGAGAGCAGTTCCTGTTTGGATATTTTGCGCCTCCAGTCGCTTTCGTCACTGAGCTGCACGTGGAATTCAATATTGAAGAAGCCTGTTGGGTCAGTTCCATCGTTCGGTCGGCCAGTTTGCGTTAACACGAAAGCTACTTCGTCGAACTCCCGGAACTTCGCCTTCATCTCCTTCGTCAGCTTTACCGACTCATCCAAGCTTACACTGTTCGGCAGGGTTGCCCTTATGTATAGCGCTCCTTCATTCAGCTGCGGAATAAACTCTGTACCCAGTCGGCTGAAGCCAAAGCCACAGATGATCAGCAGCCCCACGAAAAGCGAAATGGTTAGTTTCTTGTTTATAGCACCTAACTGGTACAGCTTGAACATCACTCCGCGTATGAAGTTGGTAATCGGGTTTTCACGGTCTACTACATTCTTGTTCAGCAGCACCTTACACATGGCAGGCACATAAGTTAAACTAAGCAATACTGCACCAATCAAAGCATAACCTAAGGTAAAGGCCAGTGGAGCAAACATTTTTCCTTCTACTTTCTGGAAAGTAAAGATTGGCATCAGCGCCACAATCAGGATAATCTGTGCAAAGAAGATAGACTTGGCCACAGAGCGTGTTTGATTTTTGATGATGCCCAGCTTAGATATCTTGTTAAAGCGTGGCATACCAAGTTCATTTGCCCTTTTATCAAGCCCAACAAAAACATGCTCTACTACTACCATGGTACCCTCCAGCAGCAAACCAAAGTCTACAGCGCCAATGGATATCAGGTTAGCAGGTAGCCCCTGAATGCGCAGCATCACAATGGCAAACAGGAAAGCGAGCGGTATAACGGACGCTACAATAACCGTTGTCCGCCAGTTAAACAGGAAGATAAAGACCAACACCGACACCAGTATGATGCCTTCCAGCAGGTTATGCGTTACGGTACTTACGGTATTATCAACTAGAATCGTCCTGTCATGAAACGGCACAATTTTTACATCAGCTGGTAAGATTCTGGTGTTGAGTTCCTCTATTTTATCCTTTAGCCTTTCGATTACATCACTAGGGTTCTCCCCACGCAGCATAATCACAATGCCTTGCACCAGGTCGTCGTCGTCATCCAGACCTACCTGGCCCAGGCGTGGCTTGGCAGACGTTTTCACATCAGCTACATGCTTTACCAACACCGGCGTGCCGTTCACATTTTCGATCAGAATATTTTCTATATCTGAAATACTCTCCAGCAGACCAACGCCACGCACTACATAAGATTGGGCACCTTTGTCAATAACATCGCCCCCCACGTTGATGTTGCTTTTTTCTACTGCTTCAAAGACATCCAGTGGTGATAAATTATAATTGGCTAGCTCTACAGGGTTTACCTGTATCTCGTATATTTTTTCCTCACCGCCAAAGCTAACGACCTCGGCTATACCTGGTACGCCAACTATTTCACGCTCTACCACCCACTCGTGCAGGGCGGCCAAATCACTGATGGAGCGCGATTTGCTCTTGAGTACATAGCGGAATATCTCACCTGTTGCTCCTGACGGTGGTTCTACATCTGCTTCGGCTCCCTCTGGCAACTCTATACTTTGCATGCGGTTGGAAGCGTATTGCTGGGCGTAAAAGTCATCTACGTTTTCGTCGAACAGTACCGTTACCACCGATAGTCCGAAAAGTGAGGTAGAACGCACCTCTGCCTTTCGTGGAATGGTGTTCATCTGGCGCGTTATAGGAAGAGTAATAAACTTCTCAACCTCTTCTGCACTGCGTCCCGGCCATTGCGTAATTATACGGGCCCTGGTGTTGGTAACATCCGGAAAAGCCTCAATAGGCGTGTTTATATAACTCATAATGCCCGCTGCCACTAACAACAACGTCAGAAAAAAGACGATGATGTGGTTTTTAAGCGAGAATGAGACTAAGCTTTGAACAAATTTATCCATGTTTTCTTTCTTGCTCCTTCCTCTTAGTTCTGAATCTGGTTATAGATGAGCAGGTGGTTTTCAGTCACTACCTTATCTCCTTCTTTTAAGCCCTCTTTCACCATCACCGTGTTAGCCGTCTGAAACACAGGCTCCAGTTGCACAATATTGAAGTTGCAGCTGTCGCGGTACACCACTACCTGATGCTTAGAGTTAGAAAGAATCATTGCTTTGGCAGGGAAGGACAGTAAACCATTTTGTTCATTGTCCTGCGCTACATTACCCTGTGTTACCGAGACGTTCACGAACATCTCTGGTTTTAAGAGCAAGTCGCGGTTCTGGATGCTGATGCGTGCCTTCAACACACGTTCTTCAGTATCAAAGGTGTTAGCAAGTCTGTCTATTTTACCTTTAAATATTTGATCAGGATAAGATGAGGCGCTTACCTCTACTTCCATCCCCTGCTTCACGCTGCTTAGGTTACCGGCATAAACATTCGCCATTACCCATACTTCCTCCAGTTCCGAAATAGAAAACAATGGTTCATCTCCGGAATCTATTTGTTGGCCGCTCACAATGTTTTTTGATACAATATGACCGCTAAATGGAGCTTTGATAATAAGCACACCACGTTCCAGGCTACCTCCGTAGATATTCAGGTTTTCCTGAACTTTAGTAATTTCCAGGCGGGCTATCTCCACATCCTGTTGCGCCTCAATCAGCTCGCGTTCCGATGCAACACCGTCATCAAACATTTCCTGTTTGGCTGAAAGCTGGCGCTGCGCCAACTTTAGCTGCGCCTGTGCCGTGCGTAGTTCTGCGTTCAGGCTGCTTAGCTCCGGGCTGCGCACTTCCAGCAGTACCGTACCCTTTTTCACATAGTCTCCCAAAGAGAAGTTAACCTTCGAAACTACACCGTCCAGCAAAGGCACAAAGCGGTAATATTTTTCCGGATTACTCATCACCCTACCTGTAAGCTGGATGTGGTTATGCTCGGTAGCAGGCGTTACATTAGCCAGTTTAATATTCTTTGCCAGCTGTGCGGACAGACAGTAGCCGTCTTTAGTTGTTGCAGCTTCTTTTTCTGGTGCATCTGTAGTTTGGCACGAGGAAACAAGTACTGCAAAGCAGGCAGCAGCAGAAAGTTTATTAATCGTTTTTATATAGGATAATCTCATCATAAGTCATTGCCGGTTAATAGGTTGAATTCTTCTTTTTTAGATTCCAGACTTCTGATAGTATCGAAGTAGAGGAGTTTGATTTCCTTGAAGGCTTCGAAGAAGTCGAGAAACTCCAGCAGGCTGATGTTTTTGCGCTGAAAGTTGCGGCTAACTCCAGCTAACACATCATCTAAATCATTGATATAGTCTTCCTCCATCGACTGGTACAATTCTATTAGCTGCTGATAGTCTTTATAGGCTCTTACTACCTCATTCTGCGCCTCATTTACACGAAGTGCGTGCAGGTGTTTGTTTTGTAGTACCCGTGCCTGAGCTGCTTGTATATTGCCTCGGTTGCGGTCAAAAAAGGGAAGGTCCATAGAAACGCCAAAGCCAATAAAGTTGAGCAGGATGTTACCGCCACGGTCGTAGTTGGTGTTAAACTTCAGGTCTGGCACACGCATGGCACGCTCTAGCGTATGCTCTGCTTTACTTACACGCAAGTCAGATGCCGCCACCTGCACCCTAGGGTTCTGGCGCTCGGCTATGGCTAGCAAACTATCGAGTGGTTGGCTCAGTTGTAAGGAGCGGTAAGGGAGCGGGCCTGCATCTGTCAGGAACAGCGTCAGGTCTGGTGGTAGTAGCATCAGCGTTTTTAAATCTTTCTGTGCTTCGCGGCTCTCCTCCAGCGCCTCTTTTAGCTCTGCTCGCATCGACAGGTCCAGCGCTCTTATTCGGTAAAAGTCTGCTTTGGAAATGTTACCGTTGCGTAGCTGTGCCTCCTGTGCCCGGATTAGCTGCGAAAGCACACCTTGCTGCTGCCGAAGCAGGCGCACATTATGCTGGTGGTAAAGCAGTTCTGCTAGTTGTGTTCTGAACTCGGCTTTCAGAGAGAGCAGCATTTCAGTGTAGGCAGTTTGGGCTAGTTCCCGGTTTGCCACTTGCAGCGAGATGTTCTTCTTGCGCTTGCGGGCTGTTTGCACCAGTTGCTCTAACTGCACAGAAAACTGTCTGTTCTTGCCAAAGCTATTACCGAAAAGTGGCGGTGCTCCTTCACCATTGGCTAACTGGTGACGAGTGGCCCAAAAGTTGACTTCGCTTATTTCCAGCTCTGGGTTTGGCCAGGCTTTCGCCTGCAGGATTAGGGCTTCTGCTTGTTCAATGTTTAGTTGCTCGGCTATAATAGCCAGGTTGTTTTCTAAGAAAAGAGCTTCTGCTTCAACTCTGGAAAGAGCGAGTGTGTCTGCTCGCTGCTCCTGCGCCTGTGCCTGGTAAGCAGGCAAAAGCAAAAGTAGCAGGAGCCATGCGGAGTAAAAGAAATACTTTAATGTCATATTAAGCTGATAGCTGTATGTGTTGTTACAAAGCTATCGCGGCTACATTAAAGGCTTCTTTGGCTAAAATTAGAAGTAGGTTAGAGAGAGATTATTTTATGATTAGGATGCCGGAAAAATCAGCTTTACTTCGGTACCTCTCCCCTGAACAGAAGAAATAGAAAGGCTTATCTGACAAAATGCAGCAATATGCTTGGTGAGCGACAGACCAATGCCATGCCCTGGCCTTAGGAATCTGGTATTGCTCCCCCGGTAGAAGAGGTCAAAAACCTTATCTTGCTCCTGCTCTGGTATACCGGGGCCTCTGTCCTGCACCGTTAGCACTAGCTGCCCCTGTTCTGATAGCTTAATGGAGAGTGTTATTTTCTGGTCGTCTGAGAATTTAAGAGCATTATCTATAATGTTAGTTAAGGCGGTGGCTATGAGCTCAGGGTGGGAATGCAGTTGCATCGCCTCACTGTTATCCACCTCTATAAGCGTTTCCACTTCGGCATCCGGATATTTGAAGTGTAACTTTTCCAGCACCTCCCATAAAAGCTCATCCAGCAGGAAAGATCGAAAAGTAACTTTTGGATCATTGTTATTCAATCCGCTTATCAGAAGAAGCCCCTCAATTACAGCACTTAACTCGGCAGTGTTTTTAGCAATCTTAACTAACACCTGCCGCTGCTCACCAGCAGTATGTTCTTTATCCAGACTCAGCTCAGCTTCTCCTAAAATGGCAGCAAGTGGAGTCTTTAACTCATGGGAAACATTTTTTAGAAACTGCTTCTGGTTGTTCACTCCAGACTCCAGCCTGTCGAGAAAGGTGTTTAGAGTGGTAGTTAGGTCACTTAATTCGTCATCAGACTGGTTAAGCTCCTCCAGACGGGAGTTCAGGTTATCAGTGGAGATGGTATTTACTTTCTGCAGAATGGCAGAAAAGGGCTTGAAAGTATTCTTTGCCAAAAGTGCATTCAGCAAATAGTTGATCAGAATGCCAATGATAAGCAAGCAAATAAAAACTAAACTTAAATTTTTTAAGCTGGCTTCCCCTGCCCTGTCTTCACCTGAACTGATTATAACAAAGTCGCCTTGGTTGTCCTGGTAATATATTCCTGCAAACTGCCTTCCCTGCGCCCTAAAGTTAAGCTTGCCCTTTTCGCGAATGTGTTGAAGCATCCGCTTGTCTACCGGAAATGAATCTATCTCCGGCACAAAAGCTATATTTCCGGCAGCATCATAGATTTGCAGTGCCTCGTTGTCGAGGGTGTTTAAATACCTAAGTTCATACTCTTGGTACTTCTTCTTATTCAATTCATCTTTCTCTAAAAATATAATACCAGAAAGCAGGGCACGGTTCGTTAATTTATTATAGAATGCAT
>NZ_JBHTLD010000093.1:0-17969 GCF_042678745.1 Pontibacter rugosus
GTTTTATTTTATTGCTCCTGCGGCATAAGGTGTATATACAGCGGCTCGTTCTGCTAAGGTAGATGTATGAAACTTCTAATGAAAAACAATACTATAAATATCTTTGCCGCCTATTCCCCCCGCCCTATCCGATGCCATATAAGCTGTGGTGAAGTCACTGGTAAGTATAAAGTACAGATCATCGCCAGGCGAATTCACAGGATGTCCCAGATTCAGGGCTTTATTCCATTTGCCTGCTGCTATCCTGCTGCTGAAAATATCGTAGCCTCCCATGGTATTATGCCCACGCGAGCTAAAGTATAAGGTGTTGTTTTTGAAATCTACAAAGGGGGCATCCTCATCATAAACCGTATTTACCTCAGGCCCCAGGTTTAGCGCCTCACTCCAGTTGCCATTCTTCTCTTTGTAACACACGTAAATATCAAGGCCACCATACCCTCCTGCTCGATCGCTGGAGAAGAAGGCGAATTTTTCATCGTCCGTAACATACACAGAAGGCTCCCGGTACCCGCGATTAAAAGGCGCCTGCAATCGCACCGGAACCGACCACTGCCCGCTTTCCAGCTTTTGGGAAACATGAAGGCCTTTGTCTGCAAAAAAAGTATAAAGCTCTCTGCCATGTGGTGCCACTGATACAACCGCATGATAGGGCATCTGATACTGCGGCTCCAGAAATAACTCTGACGCCTGCCATACCCCTTCCTCTAACCTGCTGATACGTATTTGCTCTGCACCAGCAAACGCTGCAGGCTGGTTGCTTTTACCGGGCCTGCGTGTGGTGTACAGCATGGCCTGGTTCCCGGGCATCAGCACTGGCACATAATCTGAGTACTCAGAGTTTATACCTGCTCCTACACTGGTGATGGTACCAACGGCTGGCAATTTCATGAGCGCTTCTCCAGCTATACATTCTTCTATTTTTTTACGAAGCGTATGCTGGTAGGCTTTGTCCAGAGCAGGCGTCTTTTTCTGCTCCTGCTCATAGTATGATCTGGCCTGGCTGAATTCATAATCCTGCTGGTGCGCTTCGCCCAGGTACAGCCGTATTTTGTTTTGCACCAATGGGTTTAGCAAAATAGCCTGCTGAAAACAAACCTTTGCCTCCTTCGGCTCATTCAGCTGCACATATACAAGGCCTAACTTGCTGTGTACCTCTGCGCTGTTAGGCATTAGTTCTGCTGCACGCTTGTAAAGAATGTGTGCCGATTTATAGTCTTCCAGGGCAAATGCCTCCTCGGCCTTTCGGAGCAGGCGCTTCTCCTCGCCTGGGTTCAGAACGGCAGTGCAAACAAACATCACCACAAGTAGCATCACCCACTGGCTCCTATTAGCGAAACTCCTCCTTCCGGTAAAATCTTCTTCCATTGTATGCGTTAAAGTATAAATAACCGAAGTGCTTTGATGGGAGATAAATTCTTATCTTTGAGGTTCGTAAATAAACACCCCGGCAAAACGGCGGCTGAAATTAGCAAAAGTAAACCTCTGCGCACAACCAGTTATAGTATTTTTTTAAGGCAGAGCACCCAAAACCCACTGGTATGATAATAAAGGAAGCGAAATTTTTAATGAGTAATACAATGGTGGAGGCATGCCCTACCCCGGATAAGCCAGAGTATGCCTTTATCGGCCGCTCCAACGTTGGCAAATCGTCTCTCATTAACATGCTGACGCAGCAAAAAGGATTGGCTAAAACATCCGGACAACCAGGCAAAACACAGCTTATAAACCATTTCCTGATAAATAATGAGTGGTATTTGGTTGATTTACCGGGCTATGGCTATGCCAAAGTAAGCAAAAGCTCGCGCGAGGATTGGCGCCGCATGATAAACTTTTACATGCAAAAGCGCGAAAACCTGACCTGCGTGTTTGTGCTGATCGATTCGCGCCACGAGCCACTTCAGGTAGACCTGGATTTTATAAACCATCTGGGAACTATGGGAGTGCCTTTCGTGCTTGTGTTTACAAAGCTTGATAAGCAATCGGCTCTAAAAACCGACTCAACCATAGCTGCCTACCAGCGTAAACTCGGTGAAAACTGGGATGAGCTACCGCAAATGTTTCGCACATCAGCCGAGAAAGGCATGGGGCGTGACGAGGTGCTAAACTTTATTGAAGAGGTAAACAGCCAGGTGAAGAACCAGGAGAAATAGCACCTTCAGATAGCATTTATACTAGTGCCGTAGCTTATTCCGTGATGTATGATTTTTAAATGTTTATCTTTATGAAAAGAAAAATTTCATTTTTGTTTCTTTTATTTGCCTTCGCAACACTGACAGCTAGCGCCCAGACCACTGGAAACAAGCCGGAGCAGGAGGAAGCAAAAGTATGGACACCTGAGAAAACGCCACCGGTAGCGGAGCATTTTGAAGGCGGACAGGATGCCATGTATAAGGCCCTTTACAAAGAGCTGACGTACCCGCCCCTGGCCAAGCGCAACCGGGTGCAGGGAGAGTGCATTGTCTCTTTTACAATAAACCCTGATGGCTCCACTACTAACTTTAAAGTACTGCGTAATGCAGGAGCCGGTACCGGCGAAGAAGCACTGCGTGCAGCTAAACTCCTGAAGTTTAAAGCCCCCGGTTATGCTGTAGATGGCAGCATTCCGATTATGTTTAAATTATAAAACAAAACAGAGATACTTTTACTATGCCTATTGATTTAAGACAAGTTGCAGCTATATCTGGCCAGTCAGGCCTGTACCGTGTGGTAAAACCTACACGCACTGGTGTGATCATGGAGAGCCTGGAAGAAACCCCAAAAACAATGGTAGCACAGGCCCGCCACCGTATGTCGCTTCTAGATGAGATCTCTATCTATACGACGGATGAGGAAGGGACTGTAGCGCTTGCTGAGGTATTTGACCTTATCCACGAGAAGTATGGCGACGAGCTGCCACTAGGCGAAAAGCCAAGCAACGAGGAGTACAAAGAGTTTATGACAAGCGTACTGCCTAACTTTGATGATGAGCGTGTATACGTATCAGACATGAAGAAACTGGCTGCCTGGTACCACATCGTAAACAAGTATGTAGGTTTTACCGAGTCTGCCGCTTCTGAATCAGAGGAAGAAGAAAAGAACTCTGAAGATAACGCATAACAAGAAAAAGCCTTCCCGATGCGGAAGGCTTTTTTTGTATACCCCCCTCCCATCTGCGCCCATAATACCTGATTTATACTTTATGCTATAACCAGTAGTAGTTTTTGCTTTTACCACATGCCACACTATTCTCCTGCCATACTTACCAGTGCCACAAATCATCTGCAGAAAGTTTTTGAGGTAGATAACTTACCTTCTCATACTATTGATGCCCTTCGTTACAAACTTGCCCGGGTAGTACTACACTTACTCCACACCGACATAAATCGCTTGCTGCATCTGCTGTACCGTATTGATGTGGACGAGCACCGGGTAAAACAGGCAATGGTGGATGCCGACGAGGAAACCATGGCCGAACGCATTGCTTATCTCATCATTGAGCGTGAAGTACAGAAAGCTCAGATTCGCTTACGATACAGCAGCGGCAGTTAACGGCTGCTATACCTTTACGCCTATAGCCAATCCCTCGTACGCTTTCAGCACCCACACAAAGTATAGACAAACGAAAAGGCAGAAGACCTTTCAGCCTTCTGCCTTTGATATTTTCTTAATGATCCAGATTAATAATAGCGTGCTTAACTTACTGCAACTTCTGCTTTTAAAAACTCTTCTGCTTTATCTACCATCTCTGTAGAGCCAATGTATAGCGGGCAACGCTCGTGTAGCTCCTGTGGGGTGATCTCTAAAATACGCTTCTGCCCATTCGTGGCCTTTCCTCCTGCCTGCTCTACTATAAAAGCCAGGGCATTGCACTCATACATCAGGCGCAGCTTTCCTTTTGGTGCTTTTGCCGTAGCCGGATAGATGTAGATACCTCCCTTTAAAAGGTTGCGGTGGAAATCAGCCACCAGAGAGCCAATGTAACGAGCAGAGTAGCCACTGTCTTTGCAGTAGTTTACGTACTGTTTCAGGCCCTCCGGAAAGTAATTGTAAGTACCTTCATTGATAGAATAAATAGTGCCTGTTTGCGGAGACGTAATGTTTGGGTGAGACAAGAAAAACTCGCCCAGCGTTGGGTCGTAGGTGAAACCGTTTACACCGTGGCCTGTAGTATACACCATCATGGTAGAAGAACCATAGATTACATAACCGGCAGCCACCTGGCGCGTACCATCTTGCAGGCAGTCTTCCATCGTACCGTTCGCGCCCTGATCAGAAATGCGGCGGTAAATAGAGAAGATTGTTCCAATTGATACGTTTACATCAATGTTAGAGGAACCATCCAGCGGGTCGATGGCCACAATGTATTTGCCTTTGTGGTTACCGGTTTGGATGATATCATCCTCTTCTTCAGAGATGATGGTGCAAACCTCGCCGCCGTTGCGCAAGGCACGGATAAAGCGAATGTTGGCAATTACGTCCAGCTTCTGCTGGTCCTCGCCCTGCACGTTTTGTTGGCCATAAGCTCCGGTAACGTCCAGCAGGCCAGCGCGGTTTATTTCGCGGTTCACTATTTTAGCCGCAAGGGCTATGTCGCGGAGCAGCTGCGACAGCTCTCCTGTGGCATAAGAAAACTCTTCCTGTTTTCTCATGATGAACCTGTCCAGCGTAGTGCCTACAGGTAGCGCAAGTTTGTCATTCATACAGTTAAATTTAACCTTCTAGTTACAAAAATATCATTTTTAGGCAATATTCCGAATGATGCCTATTTTTACGACCTATGAGTAAAGACCGGATAAGTGTATATAAATTTGGCGGCGCATCCGTAAAAAGCGCCGGGGCGTTTCGTAACCTGGCTCGCATTGTACAGAAAAACGGCGGCGAGCAACGCCTGTTACTGGTAGTGTCAGCAATGGGCAAAACTACGAATGCCCTGGAAGAACTGCTGAACTTAGCCTATCAACACCAGGATTTTGAGCAGGCTTACCTGCAACTGAAGATGTACCACCTGGAGGTATTGCATGAGCTGTTTTCAGATCATGACCACCCTGTTTACCAGCGACTGAATCACCTGTTTGAGCTACTGCACTTACAGCTGGCAAGCATGCTCCCAAATGACAACTTTGACAAAGTATACGATCAAACCGTAAGTTTTGGCGAACTTTTTTCTTCTTCAATTTTACATCATTTCTTAGAATCAGAAGGAGTTCACAACCAGTTTGTTGACAGCCGAAAGTACATCCAAACTGATAACAACTGGCGCGAGGCCAGGGTGGACTGGGGCTGGAGCGAGCGCCTGATCAAGCGCGATGTGCTGCCGCTGCTGCAGGAGGGGCTGGTGGTAACGCAGGGCTTTTTGGGCGGCACCAACAATGGTCTTACCACCACCTTAGGTCGTGAGGGCTCGGATTTTAGCGCGGCAATTTTCGCCTTTTGTCTGGATGCAGCGGGTATGTATATATGGAAGGATGTACCCGGATTACTTAACGCTGACCCCAAATATTTTCCGGATACGGTGTGTTATGCTGAAATTTCTTATCAGGAAACGGTAGAGATGGCCTACTATGGCGCCTCGGTTATTCATCCTAAAACAATAAAGCCACTGGCTAATAAACAGATTCCGCTTTATGTAAAATCGTTTCTGAACCCGGAAGGCGAAGGCACCAAAATCAGCGACTGCCGTTTTGAGAAGTTTGCCCCTGCGTATATTGTAAAAGAGAATCAGTGCCTGGTATCGTTCAGCGTAAAGGATTTCACGTTTATATCAGAGCAGAACCTCGGCACTATCTTCAATGCTTTGTCGGAGCTACGCATCAAGATTAACCTGATGCAGAATTCGGCCATTTCCTTTTCCATCTGCACAGATTACCACCCCACGCGCCTGCACCGCCTTATCCAGACGCTGCACGACCAGTTTGTGATCCACTACAACACAGAGCTGCGCCTGTATACCATCAAGAATTACGATACTGAGAGCCTGAACAAGATGCTGAAGGACAAAGAGGTGCTGCTGGAGCAGCGCACACGCACTACCTTCCAGTTTGTAAGCAAATAAAATACTTTAGCCCGCCCTACTCCGGCGGGCTTTTTTTATGATATGCCTAAAAAACGTAACTTCATGCATCAACAACAGAAACTAATCATACTATGGAATTTATACTTGTAACACCGCAAGCACAGCCAAACGTAGCGCTTATTCAGCTAAATAGACCTAAAGAACTAAACGCCCTGAACCTGCAACTGATGGGTGAGCTACGCGATGCCCTGAAGGAACTGGATGAGAACGACGAGGTGCGTGCTATTATCATCACCGGTAATGAGCGGGCCTTTGCCGCAGGTGCCGACATAAAGCAAATGGCGGGCAAAACGGCTATTGATATGCTGAACGTAGACCAGTTTTCTACCTGGGATCAGATCCGAAAGACAAAAAAGCCAATTATTGCGGCTGTTTCTGGTTTTGCTTTGGGAGGTGGCTGCGAGTTAGCCATGACCTGCGACATGATTGTTGCCTCGGAAACCGCTCAGTTTGGCCAGCCGGAAATTAAGATCGGAGTGATGCCAGGTGCAGGCGGCACGCAGCGCCTGACCAAAGCCATCGGCAAAGCCAAAGCGATGGAAATGGTGCTGACAGGCAAGTTCATTTCAGCAGACGAAGCCGAGAAGCATGGGCTGATTAACCGTGTGGTACCCGTGGAGCTATACTTGGACGAAGCATTTAAACTGGCCGCCGATATCGCACAAATGTCGCCGGTGGCAGCGAAACTGGCGAAAGAATCGGTGAACCGCTCTTTTGAAACCAACCTGGATGAGGGCCTTCACTTTGAGCGCAAGAATTTCTACCTCTGCTTCGCCTCCGAAGACCAAACCGAAGGCATGAATGCTTTTGTAGAGAAGCGCAAACCAGAATTTAAAGGAAGATAATTCTTTAGTTAAAAGTTTAGAGTTATGAGTTGATAGTTAGCGTAGCTTGTGGCTGTGATGGCAGCCGCTTCTAAATGCTTTGCTTCCGGGAAGCATGGGCAACTATGCTTTGGGGTGTATTTTATACTTTGGCGATGGATAAACGAGTATAAAACTTCTTCTGCTTGTTTATCCATTTCTGCTCACGCAGAAAGCAAGTTACAAACTTGCTTCATACACAGCCACAAGTTGCGCTAACGCTAAACTTGCGTCATAAACTAAATTGAAAGTAGCCTATCAACTCATAACTTTTAACTCTTCACTTTTAACTCTAATCTATACTCCCTACCTTTGCGGCAGAATTTACGAAGTAAGAATTTTTCTTAACTAGGATAATGCAGCAGCAAGACAGGCATGAGATACACCAACGCATTGTAGCTTCTGGCTTAAAAGCCACGAGCCAGCGCATTGTGGTGTATGAAGCGCTACATGCGCTGCACGGGCACCACCCCACTGCTGAAGAAGTATACCAGCACCTTGCCCCAGCCAATCCTAGTGTATCATTGGGTACTGTGTATAAAACACTGGATACCTTTGTAGACGCAGAGCTGATCAGGCGTGTTTTGTCTGAGACAGGCGGCAAACGCTATGACGCTAACGTTAGTACGCACAGCCACATCTACTGCAGCAATACCAAAGAGATAGTAGATTTTGAGGATGAAGAGCTGACGTTACTGCTTCAGGACTTTTTCAGCAAAAGACAGCTGGAGAATTTTGAGTTGAAAGGATTCTCGGTGCAGCTCACGGGCAAAAAGGTGGAGCCTGACAAACAAATAAGCATTAAACAAGTTTCACAATAGATTTTAAACAATACAAACTATCAACAATGGCAGTATTAGTAGGAAAAAAAGCACCTTCTTTTAGAGCTACAGCAGTAGTGAACGGCGAAGAGTTTGAAGAGGATTTCTCATTAGAGCAGTACCTTGGTAAGAAGCACGTTGTGTTCTTCTTCTGGCCAATGGACTTCACTTTCGTATGCCCTACTGAAATCATCGCATTCCAGGACAGAATGGAAGAGTTCGAGAAAAAAGGAGTGGCTGTAGTAGGTTGTTCAACTGATACACACTTCTCTCACTTTGCATGGTTAAGCACTCCTCAGGACCAAGGTGGTATTCAGGGTGTACAGTACCCACTGGTAGCTGATGCGGCTAAAACAATCGCAACTAACTACGATGTGTTAGCTGGCCACTACGAGTACAACGAAGAAGGCGAAATGACTTTTGTAGGCGATCCTGTTGCTTACCGCGGTCTGTTCCTGATCGACAAAGAAGGCGTTGTTCGTCACCAGGTAGTAAACGATATGCCACTTGGCCGTTCTATCGACGAGGCGCTGCGTATGGTGGATGCCCTGCAGTACTTTGAAGTAAAAGGCGAAGTTTGCCCTGCTAACTGGGAAGAAGGCAAAGATGCCATGCAAGCTACAAAAGAAGGCGTATCTAGCTACCTTGCTAACAAGGCAGCGGCTCATTAAGCATAAACCTCTTATAGTATAAAAAGGCCCCTGCTCTGGCAGGGGCCTTTTTTGTTGCTGCTGTTCTCAACATAAGCCCTCCAGCAAACGCTTGGCACTAGGTTAAGAAAAAAACGGCTAGACCTTTTGCCAAAAGCCGCTATCCATAGCTGGCTGCCAGGATGCTCCGTTAGTTCGTGCTGGTAGATCTAAGTATGGGTACGTGACCTTAGATAAGTATAGCCCCTGCGGATAAGCAACCGACAATGCATCCGGTGCTTGCCCTGAAATAAGGTAGCTCTCGAACTCCTGTACACTTATGGCTCCCTTTCCTACTTTCAAAAGCTTCCCGACAACCAACCTAATCATGCGGCGCACGAACCTGTTTGCCGAAATGTGAAACCGTAGCCGACCTCCCTGTGCATCGGTGTACCAGGTTGCTTCGGTGATGTGGCAGATAGTATTATCATGTTGAGCAGGAGTCTTACAGAAGGCCCTGAAGTCGGTGTACTTCAATAGCAGCGCCGTTGCCTGTTGCATTTTGTCGAGCCGAAGGTTTTGCTCCAGGTACAATGAGCTTACATCATTCAGAAAAGGATCTTTGTAGGTATGCACATAATAATCATAGCTGCGGTGGTTGGCATCGAAGCGGGCATGCGGCTGCCCTTCCATCGGTATAATGTCGAAAATAGCAATGTCTGGCGGCAAGGCCTTGTTTAGCCTGAAAAGCAAATCATACTCCCATGCCTGCGCCACATCCAGGTGAAAAAAGAACTGGCTGGCATGCACACCGGCATCCGTTCTGCCACAGCCAATCAGGTTTACAGGCATTTTCATCACCTGCTTTATACTTGTCTCCAGCACCTGCTGCACACCAAGCCCGTAAGGGTGCCGTTGCCAGCCGCTGTAGTTCGTTCCGCTGTAACCTATATGAAAGAAGTATCTCAAGTTAATTTGCTCGTGAGGATTTATACTTATGCCCACGGTGCTTTTGCTGCTGCACAGTAGTGCTACAAAGGTATAAAATTCAGTGCAAGCTACGTCGTCTGATTATTTTGTACTTGCAAGATATGAGCAAGTATACTGCGCCTGCTATGCCTCCCTCAGCAAAGGCAGAGTGCAGCACCTGAAGGAGCCTCCAGTAGCCGGGGCAGCATCAAATGTTAGCTCAACCACTTCTATTCCCCGCTTACGAATCAGCTCATTTACCGGCTTACAAACCTCATGATCACGGCTAATCAGTTTTTGCTGCGACAAAGACAGTACGTTGGTTGCCAGCTCCTGCTGCTGCGCTTTAGTCACAGAAATAAGATCGTAGGTATCGGTGATTTCTTTGGGGATGGTTTTGAAACCTGCTTCGTAAATCAGAGCTGCATTTTTGCCGATAGGGTTAAACATGCAGTCCAGGTGCAATACGTTTTCGCCGTCTGCCAGTGTTTGCGCCTCCACAGGCACAACGTTAAACTCGCTTCCAAACCGCTGCTTCAGAAACTCGACGCCCTCCCGGTTAGTGCGTTGCGAAACGGCCACATAAATATTCCCCTTATCTATTATTATGTCGCCGCCCTCAATCAGGCAGGTTGGCGAATCAGGGAGAATAATGCGCTGCGAATCGCTTGGAATGTTTTGCAGGTATGGAAAAATGCCAGCGGCTTCGTACCGCCTGCTTCGCTTGGCCATAGTACAGAGCAGAAACTTCTCTCCTATCACCATACCTAAATCACGAGGTGTGAGCTGGTCGTATACAAAAGGCGCAACGTAAGCAGGCACTAATACTTCTACTCCTGCATCTGCCAATACTTGCCTGAAAGCTTTAAATTCTTTCTTTAGTTGCTCCTGCTGTGGTAAGCCATTTTTCTGGTCTTCGTTAACTACTTCTACATAAGCCTGTGCCGCTGCATAATTCTCGTAGCGGCCTACAATCACTTTCCGTAATTGCTCCGTTTCGCTGTATTGCTTTATCATCAGGTATCAGTTTATATATGACATAAGAAAATATGACCTGCAAGTTTACCAAGGTTTACGAACCACAGCCAATAAAATTTAAGCCTGCTGATATGATTCAAAACTAAGCCACCGCAAAACAAGCCTATTCTGTATATTTGCAACACCACCATAAAGTTGCCCATAAAAGTTGCCCATATACGTTGAGGTGGTGCCATACATTAAAATAGGAATTTGAAGTTACTCTACGATATCGGATTAAAAGCTTATAAAGCAGCCATAGCGCTGGCTTCTCCTTTCAACCAAAAGGCGAAGCTGATGCAACAGGGCCGTGAGCGGCAGTTCGATAAACTACAGGAAACACTGCAGCAGAATAGCGCTCCCCTGGTGTGGTTCCACTGTGCTTCTTTAGGAGAGTTTGAGCAGGGTCGGCCAATTATAGAGGCTTTTAAACAAGCATTTCCAACCTATAAAGTACTGCTTACCTTCTTCTCTCCTTCCGGTTACGAAGTGCGCAAGAACTACCAGGGTGCCGATTATATCACCTACCTGCCCCTGGACAGTGCCAGCAATGCCCGCCAGTTTCTAGCGATAGCAAAGCCGGAATTGGCTGTTTTCGTGAAGTATGAGTTCTGGCATTATTACCTACAGGAGCTTCAGCAGCGTAATATCCCCGTGCTTTCTGTATCAGCCATTTTTAGGCAGGAGCAGGTTTTCTTTAAGCCTTACGGCGATTTTTACCGCAATATTCTGCGCCGCTTTACACATATCTATACCCAAAACAAGCGCTCTCTGGAGCTGCTGCAAAGTATAAATATCTCTAACACAAGTATAGCCGGCGACACTCGGTTTGATCGTGTGCTGCAAACAGCTGCCTCGGTTAAAACCATACCTGTAGTAGAAGCCTTTGCCGCTGGCCAGCCGGTGTTTATGATCGGTAGCAGCTGGCCAGCCGATATAGAAGTGCTTCTGCCACTCATGCAGCACTATGGTACAAGTATAAAATTTATCATTGCACCGCATGAAGTGAATGAGGCAAGTATAAACGCAGTAATGAAAACCGTAGGTGCAGCTGCCGTTCGCTTCTCCCAGGCCAATGCAGCAAGTATAGCCAAGTATAGCGTGCTTGTAATTGATAACATCGGCATGTTATCATCACTGTACAGCTACGGTACCTATGCCTATATTGGCGGTGCTTTTGGCAAAGGACTGCATAACACACTGGAAGCAGCCGTTTTTGGACTACCGCTGTTTTTTGGTCCCACTTACGACAAATTTCAGGAGGCAAAGGATCTGGTGGAGCTGGGCTGCGCTTTTCCTGTTAAAAACAGCGAAGAGCTACTGCGGGTGTTTGCAGAAGTACACGAAACTCCTGGGCTCGCCCTAAGTATAAAAACAAAGGAAAAGATATACGTACAAGAGCAGGCCGGTGCCACAGAGAAAATCATGGCCGATATAAAGCGCCTGCTTAACTAAGATAGATGAAAGGAGTTGTAGTTAAATCGACGGGATCGTGGTACCTGGTGCGCGATGAGGAGGGTAAGTTACACCGGGCAAGACTGCGAGGTAAGTTCAAGAACAAGAACCTGAAGGTAAGTAACCCGCTGGCTGTAGGAGATCGCGTGGAATTTGACGTCGAGACAACCGGAGAAGACACCGCTGTTATTCATAAGATAGAAGACCGCGAAAACTACATTATCCGCCAGAGTACACATAAAACCGCCTACTCCCACATTATTGCCGCCAACCTGGACCAAGCATTGCTCATTGTGACGCTCGTGTCGCCGCGTACTTCATTTGGATTCATAGACCGTTTTCTGGTAACTGCCGAAGCGTATGGTATTCCGGCTGTGCTCGTTTTTAACAAAACAGACCTGTACGATGAGGATGTAATGAAATACCAGCGCCAGATCAGCCACATGTATGGCCAGATAGGCTATGCCAGCATGACTGCCTCGGCCGCTAACCAGGAAGGAATCGCAGAAATCAACTCCCTGCTGCAGGGCAAAACAACGCTGCTTTCCGGCCATTCCGGTGTAGGCAAATCATCGCTTATTAACCTGCTGGTGCCAGATCTGGCGCTTAAAACTTCTGAAATCTCTGACTTCTCTGACAAAGGCGTACACACTACCACCTTCGCTGAAATGTTTGAGGTAGACGAGGACACCTATATCATTGATACACCCGGTATAAAAGAACTGGGCATTGTAGATATTCCGGCTGCCCAGTTAAGCCATTTTTTCCCGGAGATGCGGGAGCGCATGAACCAGTGCCGTTTTAATAACTGCACCCACTTTAACGAGCCCGGCTGTGCCGTAATAGAAGCTGTGCGCAAAAGCGAGATATCCCTTACCCGCTACGAAAGTTATCTGAGCATGCTGCACGGGCAGGACAACCGTAAATAATTTACAAGAGCCTGTTTATACTTCATTCTCTGCAGCGCAAATAAAGCTTGTGTACCGCATCAGTCGAAAAAGGAAAGGGCAGATACTTCTACAGCATCTACCCTTTCCTTTTTTATAAAATGGCGCTTATTGTTTTGTGACCAGCACTTTGCCTATTACGTGTATTACGCCGTTCTGGCTCAACTGATCTGGTTCCAGCACTTCTGCACCGTTAATCATCAGCTTACCGTTTTTCTTCGTTACCTTCAGTTGCTCTCCGCCAACTGTTTTCAAGCTGGCACCGTCTTTCAAATCAGCTTCTGTCAGCTTGCCAGCTACTACATGGTTGTTTAGCAAATTAGTCAGGCGCTTATTGTTCTCGTTCTTCGACAGATCCTCCACTACCCCATCAGGTAGTCCTTCAAAGGCTCCGTTTTCGGGTGCAAACACTGTGTAAGGCCCGGTAGCGTTTAATGTTTCCACCATACCGGCTTTACGTATAAGCGAGGCAAGGGTACTCAGTTCTGATGAGGATGTTATGTTTTCAGTAATGATCTGCGTCGGCATCATTTCATAGCCGCCTATATTCGGGTTAGTAGTGGCTATAGTACCTTCATTATTTTTAGCAGTAGCCATAGAGGGATTAGTACCACGTGAATCAGGCTCCTCGCGAGCGGTAGGTTCTGTACTCTCAGCCTGCATCTCGTTCTGGCTGTTACTCTCGTCTGTGCCACAGCCTGTAAGGGCAAAGCCCATTAACACAGCAAAGGCGTATGCTATAATGGAGTTTCTTTTCATAGTATTTATACTTGTTGAGCTTACATTAAATTTAAATCGCTGACACTATACCAGCGATGCCGTTTACCAGAAGCAGACGGTCTTTAGCTTTCTTAAACTATAAAATTCGTACTTTTGTTATTAACTTCAATTAAACATATAACGACACATACCATGAAAACTGCAGAAATACATACAGGCAAAGGTGTAATGAAAGTAGAGTTCTTTGAACAAGATGCTCCTAAAACGGTAGAGAACTTTGTGAAACTAGCGAATGATGGTTTCTATGATGGCTTAACGTTTCACCGTGTAATTCCGGATTTCGTTATTCAGGGTGGCTGCCCTAACACACGCGAGGGTGAAAAAGGAGTACCTGGCACAGGTGGCCCAGGCTACAAAATTGACTGCGAACTGACTGGCGAGAACCAGTACCACGACCGTGGCGTGCTAAGTATGGCACATGCCGGCCGCAACACCGGAGGCTCTCAGTTCTTTATTGTACACAGCCGCAAAAATACCGCACACCTTGACAGAAACCACACCGTATTTGGCAAGGTGGTAGAAGGCCTGGATGTAATTGATCAGATCCGCGCGAACGACCGTATCGAGAAAATAGTAGTGAACGAGGCATAGTCTCCTAACTCATACCCCAAAAGCAGCGCCGGTTCTTATCCAGAGCCGGCGCTTTCTTTTTGCAGCGTAAGCCATCCCTCACAAGCTTTCACCTCTGGCTTTTGCCGGACGCTACATTTATCACCTTTTAAAGATTACGCAGCACAATTATTATGCAAGCCATGTATCCTGCGTAATATTGCGTAGCTTTACCCTAGAGCTGTTCTGTGCCCAAAGGGGAATATCCTGCATTGCCTCCCCTGCTTTAGTTGGTGCTAGGCTTCAATATTTATAATATCATACTTAACGATAAGTGGCCTACGCATTTGCAGGGCCCACAGACCTAAACTGTGCGTATGAAGAAACTCGCTTTACACTGGCAAATCCTGATAGGTATGGCACTTGGCATACTTTGGGGAATGGCAGCCAGTTACCTTGGCTTCGTGGATCTCACCCTCGACTGGATTCGCCCTTTTGGCACCATTTTCATCAACCTCCTAAAGCTGATCGCGGTACCTTTGGTGCTGGTTTCACTCATTACAGGCGTATCAAGCCTGAGCGATGTGAGTCGGCTTTCCCGCATCGGCTCCAAAACCATAGGCATCTACTTAGGCACTACGGTGGTAGCTGTAGTGCTGGGGCTATTGCTGGTGAATATATTCGAGCCGGGCAAAGCTTTCTCGCCGGAAAAGCGGGAGGAGTTTAAGGAGCAGTTTGCCTCCACTACTGTAGAACGATCTTCGGATGCTGCCGCTGTAGAACAACAGGGCCCTTTGCAGCCGCTAGTTGATATTGTGCCCAGCAACATATTTGGCTCCCTCACCAATAACGGAGCCATGCTACAGGTCATCTTTTTCGCCCTGTTGTTCGGTATTGCGCTTATCATGATTCCGCCCGACAAGGCCGCGCCCGTCAATGATTTTTTTGAAGGTGTAAACCTCGTCGTACTTAAAATCGTGGACCTGATTATGGCCACTGCGCCTTATGGCGTGTTTGCGCTACTGGCAGGATTAGTGGTAGAATTTGCCGGTGACGATCCAGCATCTGCAGTAGAGCTGTTGCTGGTGCTGGGCTATTACTGTATTATTGTGGTGGTAGGGCTGGCACTGATGATCTTTGTGGTGTATCCGTTGCTGGTGGTTTTTGTGGGCAAAACAAAGTATAAAAGCTTCTTTAAAGGGATTTTCCCGGCACAGATGCTGGCATTCTCTACCTCGTCCAGTGCGGCCACGCTACCTGTCACGATGGAGTGCGCCGAGAAAAACCTGGGTATAAATAAAGAAATCACCAGCTTTGTGCTGCCTTTAGGAGCTACTATCAATATGGATGGAACCAGTCTTTACCAGGCTGTAGCTGCTGTTTTTATTGCACAAGCGTACGGCATAGAACTTGACCTTATGGCACAGCTTGGTATTGTGATGACGGCCACCTTGGCCTCCATCGGAGCTGCTGCCGTGCCTGGTGCCGGCATTGTAATGCTGGTAATTGTGCTGCAACAGGCAGGTATACCCATAGAAGGTATTGCCCTTATACTTGCCCCGGACCGCATACTGGATATGTGCCGCACCACCGTAAATGTAACCGGCGATGCTACCGTATCTATGGTGGTGGCGCAGACAGAGGGGCAACTTCACCCACCTACAGAGATAACAATAAAGTAGCATACAAACCTGTTCCGAGCGCAAAAGCCCAGTAACGGCTTTTGCGCTCTTCAGGCAGTTCCTCCTTCATCACATTTAGTATAACACCGCCCCCGATAAAGGCCATCAACAAAGCCACAGCTGCCTCCGACACTTCTACCATATAGCCCACTACCCACCCAAGCATCAGAGCTATTACCAGCACCCAGCGCCCAATACGTCTGTATCTTTCTCTGTGATGCTCCTGAAACCCAAAGTCGTTTACAATAAAGTGCAGCGCCATGGCAATAGAGAAAAGCACCAACTCTTCTAAAGCCCCTTCTTCGCGCTGAAACAGAAGGTATCCAATCAAGGCATTGTAGATAGAAAAGGACCCCATGTGAATCCAGAACACATTGGCAGAAGGAATCTTTTGGCCATCTTTCTGCTCTTGCTCGTGTTTGTCTTTAACAACAGCGCGCTCCAGGCCATAAAAGAAAGCCAGGCCAATCAAAGCCATCAGGTACACGTGGTGCTCTAAATAACCACCAAACCCACCGATGTCCTGTATATGCTTCTGCCCTTCGCTAAACTCCGGAAACAGGTGCAGAAACACATAAGCCACAGACACCCCACCTGCAATAGATAGCCAGATACTCCGTGGTAATCCAGCCAGCAGCCTGAGCCTTGTTCCAAAAAAATGAATAAATGCCAGCGCCAAAACCGGCCAGATCGATACATAATGCTCCATAGCCTCTGCTACTTCGTTCAGTAGTTTTAGGTTGCTGAAGGTACGGTTCCTGCATTCTTTCGGCAGGTTACACCTGCTTCAAGGTTCCTTTAGAATCTCCATTAAACTTACCTGAAAATTAATTTCTGTAGAATCCACAACATGATAAGAGTTAAGCTACTTATCCTTATATTTTTTGTTAAATTTCAAAAGCGTAATAGGAAACCTAATCGGAGAGAATTAAAACACTCCAGCTAAAGGGCCAATAACCGGAACAGTGCCTTATATACAGTAGTTGGCGGTAACTTTAGTTATGAAGAAAAAATGAAGCATCTCATATTCTTGCTGATTATCTTACTATACTTCACATCGTGTAGTAGTAAGATAGAAACACAGGAAATCAACGGTGTTGAATACTTAGTTACTCCTGTAGATAGTTCTGCCAACTTACTTGTTGAAACTGATAGTTTCTCTGGTGTGGTGTTCAGCGAGCATGAGTCACCAAACCGTGATGTGTTTACATTTAGCATGCTCTTAAGACCTAAGGAAAAAGACACTATTACTCCATTTACACCTTCGCTTGATGATATTGTAATTGCCGAGAGAATCCTGAAAAGATGTGCTGAAGTCGATGAAATAGGTGCTGACAGTTTAGCTATCGGAGAAGTCAATAGCCTAACCACTTATAGAAGACAATACTTTGGGGGTATAAATGAAAAGGGGCAGAAACTGATTTGGATAAACTGTTTTTCCAAAGAGAGCGAATTTGACCACAAAGACTGGAAAAAGGAAATAGTAGAAGTACAAGACGGTGGTGATTGGTACTTTAACGTTGTAGCCAACATAAGTACAGAAGAGTGTTATAGGTTCTTTAGAAACTCAATTGGTGGGTGAGAAGAACAGCTTCCGCCAACACAGTTCAGCCTTTAAACTCGGCTACGCCTCGTCCATCGGCTGCACGAGTAACGTTGTGCTGCATACTCATAAACAAAATTAAAAAATGGTCAGGTACTTATTCATTCACGCTGCAACTACAATAGTTGTCTTTATGATCTGGATAACCAGTACTGGCTTATCTGGGGGTGAAGTCGGAATGGCACCATTTATTTTAGGTTTTGTGCTTCTAATTCAGCTATTTGTTGGAATGGTGCTGGCGCTTTTTTTCAGGAAGTATCTCATAGAAAGAAGACAGAAAGTAGCAGGATTGACTTTTTACTTTATTCTATACGAACTGATATTTTTTGCAATAGATGGACAGTTGTCAATAATAAGTGCATTTGGTAAAGGCTGGTCAAGTGAAGTTTACATTGCATATTCACTCTCATCTATATTAGCTTATGTTGTTGCTTTGACTATTCTGCTAACAAAAGAATTAAAGGCTTCAGGAAAATATCATAAAGATTAAAAAGTACGATAGCACAATCGTGTAGACGGCCCTGCCACCTCTAGGTAGCAGGGTGCGCCTCACACACCACTGTACGTACGGGTCTCGTATACAGCGGTTCGTTAAGTTGTGG
>NZ_JBHTLD010000094.1:0-17826 GCF_042678745.1 Pontibacter rugosus
ATCAACTTTATAAATTATTGTTTGCTTTTTTGCCATACCTGTAGTAAATTATAAATTCCTCTACTCGAAAGAGTATTGTACTACCCATAATTTACTTCGGATGAGCCAAAATAAATACCCTACCAAAGGTTTGTACAGGCAAGACTTTGAACACGACTCTTGTGGTGTTGGATGTGTTGTAAACCTTGACGGTAAAAAGTTGCATAGCATTGTAAAAGATGCCCTTACCATGCTTACAAACATGGAGCATAGGGGTGCCACAGGCAGCGACCCAGAAACCGGAGATGGTGCAGGTATATTGGTGCAGCTCCCGCACAACTTCCTGAAAAAGCAGTTAGATGAGTTTGCTATCAAGCTCCCCCAGGAAGGCGCTTATGGTGTAGGTATGGTTTTCTTCCCCACGGTGTATGAAGTGCGGGATAAGTGCAGGCAAACCATAAACCATTGCATCCGCAAAATGGGCTTTGAGCTTTTGGGCTACCGCCTGGTACCGGTAAACGGACGTGTGCCCGGACATGAAGCAAAAGCTGTGGAGCCATACATTGAGCAGGTGTTTGTGAAGCCGACCGATGCAAGTATAAAAGACACCGACCTGGAGCGTAAGCTGTACGTGCTGCGCAGTCTGATAACCCATGAGGTGAATAAAAGCGTGAAAGGCGAGAACGGTACGTTTTACATTGCCAGCCTCTCGTCACGCACGATCATCTACAAAGGCCAGCTAAAGACAGAGCAGGTAGAACAGTATTACCACGACCTGCGCCACCCGGAATTTAAATCTGCGCTGGCGGTGGTCCACTCCCGCTTCTCTACCAACACCTTCCCAAACTGGAAGCTGGCACAACCTTTCCGGTTTATCGCGCACAACGGCGAGATTAACACCATCCGCGGCAACGTAAACAAGATGAAGTCGAAGGAGGCGCTGATGTACTCGCCGCTCTTTACAGAAGAAGAGCTGAAGTGGCTGCTGCCTGTCACGAACCCCGCCAACTCCGACTCAGCCAACCTGGATGCCATGGTAGAGCTGCTGACGCTGGCTGGGCGGCCCCTGCCCCACGTCATGATGATGCTGGTGCCGGAAGCGTGGCAGGACAACCCGTTCATGGACCCGTACAAGAAAGCTTTCTATAAATACCACGCGGCCCTGATGGAGCCTTGGGATGGCCCTGCGGCATTGTTCTTTACCGATGGCAAACAAATTGGCGCTACACTGGATCGTAATGGTCTGCGCCCGGTACGCTTTTGTGTTACCAAACAAGGCCGCTTAATAATGGCTTCCGAAGCCGGAGCGCTACCAGTTAATCCTAAGGATGTGGTGCGCCGAGGTCGCCTTCAACCGGGTAAAATGCTGCTGGCTGACCTGGAGGAGAACAAGATTTATGAGGATGAGGAGATAAAGCAACTTGTTTGTAACGATAAGCCGTACTTCGACTGGATTGCGCAGAATCGTATCAAACTGCACCAACGCCCTGATCCGGCTTTCTGCCTGAACACGGTATCGCCGGAGCAACTGCGCCTGAAACAGAAAGCCTATGGTTATACTTCAGAAGACCTGAAACTGATTGTGCAGCCTATGGCGACCACAGGCAAAGAGCCTTTGGGAAGTATGGGCTCTGATACTCCACTGGCAGTGCTCTCACGGCAAAGCCAGCACGTGGCCAACTACTTTAAGCAGCACTTTGCACAGGTAAGTAACCCACCCATCGACCCTATCCGGGAACGGTTGGTCATGTCTTTGTTTACCCGCCTTGGGGAGTCGCTGAATGTGCTGGATGAAACACCTGCCCATACACGGCAGATACATATTTCGCACCCGGTGCTCAGCCACAGCGATTTTAACAAGATTATTAACCTGAAGTCGGAAGGATTTGAGCATTATACGATCAACGCCACCTTCCCGACCACAGAAAGAGGCTCTCTGCAAAAAGCGCTGGATGCCATTTGTGCAGAAGCCGAAGCGGCTGTAGCGGCTGGCAAGAAAATCCTGATTATATCAAATCGCGCTGTGGAAGCAACCCGTGCGGCCATACCTTCTTTGCTGGCTGTAGGGGCTATACACCACCACCTGATCGACAAGCGCATCAGAACAAAAACCGGCTTGGTTGTAGAGGCTGGAGATGCCTGGGAAACGCACCACTTCGCCACCATTATTGGTTACGGCGCCAGCTGCGTGTACCCGTACATGGTGTATGATACCATCCAGTGCCTGCTGGAGCAGGAGAAACTGGACAATACCAAGCCTTTCACTTATTATGCAGAGAACTATACACAGGCTATAGGAAATGGCTTGCTCAAGATTCTCTCTAAGATGGGCATCAGCACGTTACAATCTTACCAGAGTGCCCAAATTTTTGAGTGCCTTGGCTTTGGGCAGGAAGTGATTCAGAAGTGTTTTAAAGGAACCGTTAGTCGCCTGGAAGGTTTGAATTTTGAGGACCTGGAACTGGAAGCACTGATTAAACACCAGTCGGCTTACATGGATGATAACCAGCTGCTGGAAACCGGCGGATTCTTCCAGTGGAGAAGACGTGGCGAAGAGCACCTGCTGCGCCCGGAGATTATCCACCTGCTGCAAAAATCTACCCGCCTGAACGACTATCGCTTGTACAAAGAGTACACAAAACTGCTGCGCGAGCACCAGGAATCAGCTATTACCTTACGTCAGCTATTTGAGTTCAGAAAACGACAGTCGGTGCCGCTGGAAGAGGTGGAGCCGGTAGAAAGTATATTGAAGCGATTTGCCACTGGGGCCATGTCTTTTGGGTCACTTTCGCATGAAGCGCACAGCACGCTAGCTGTTGCGATGAACCGCATCGGCGGTAAAAGCAACAGCGGCGAAGGTGGCGAGGATGAAGCGCGTTATAGCATCAAAGAAAACGGAGATTCTGAGCGTTCTGCCATCAAGCAAGTAGCCTCTGGCCGCTTTGGTGTAACCAGCCACTACCTAGCCAACGCCGATGAGATACAGATAAAAATAGCGCAGGGTGCCAAGCCTGGGGAAGGTGGTCAGTTGCCCGGCCACAAGGTAGATAACTGGATTGCCCGTGTGCGCCACTCCACACCGGGGGTAGGCCTCATTTCACCGCCACCGCACCACGACATTTACTCTATTGAAGACCTGAAGCAGCTGATTTACGACCTGAAGAACGCTAACCCGAACGCCCGCATCAACGTGAAGCTGGTAGCAGAGGCAGGCGTAGGCACCATAGCAGCTGGTGTGGCCAAAGCAAAAGCGGATGCTATTATGATTTCTGGTGCCGACGGAGGTACGGGAGCCAGTCCGTTGAGCTCTATTCGCCACGCTGGTTTGCCTTGGGAAATAGGTTTGGCAGAAGCACACCAGACGCTCGTGAAAAACAATCTCCGCAGCCGTGTGGTACTTCAGACGGATGGCAAGTTGATGACAGGGTATGACCTGGCCATTGCTACATTACTGGGTGCCGAAGAGTATGGCGTTGCTACCGCTGCCCTAATTGCCGAAGGCTGTATCATGATGCGCAAGTGCCACCTGAACACTTGCCCGGTAGGTATAGCCACGCAAAACCCGGAGCTGCGCCAACTCTTTACCGCAAAGCCGGAGCATGTGGTAAACCTCTTCCGTTTCATGGCCGAGGAGCTGCGCGAAATTATGGCGCTGTTGGGCTTCAGAAGTATAAACGAGATGGTAGGCCAGCCACAGGTGCTGAAAGTGCGCAACGACTTAAACCACTGGAAGCTTAAAAACCTGAGTTTTGACCCTATTCTGCATAAGGAGGTAGTTCCTAACAACATCGGTATCTATAACCAGATCCACCAGGAGCATGACATTGTAGACATACTGGACAGAAAGCTTATCCGTGACTTCAACAAAGGCAAAAACAAAGAACGGCAGTACCGCATCATCAACGTAGATCGCTCGGTGGGTGCCATGCTGTCTTATGAAGTATCGTGCAAGTATGGCAAAGCTGGTTTACCAGAAGATTCTTTCAAAGCCACCTTCAGCGGTTCTGCCGGCCAGACATTCGGAGCTTTCCTTGCTCCCGGCCTTACCTTCCGCTTGGTTGGAGAAGCCAACGATTACCTGGGCAAAGGCTTGTCGGGCGGCAAACTTATACTTCAGCCGTTCGAGGGCTCTACTTACGTGGCGCATGAAAACATCATCACTGGTAATGTTGCCTTGTATGGCGCTACTTCCGGCACAGCTTACATTAATGGTATGGCAGGCGAGCGCTTCTGTGTGCGTAACTCCGGGGCTGAGGCTGTAGTGGAAGGCATCGGCGACCACGGCTGCGAGTACATGACAGGTGGCAAAGTACTGATTTTAGGTTCTGTGGGTAAAAACTTTGCGGCAGGCATGAGCGGCGGTACAGCTTTTATCTACGATCCAGTGAATGGCTTTCCGGAGCAGTGCAACCTGGAAATGGTAAACCTGGAGCTACCTGATGCGACAGACCTTTTATGGATAGAGCAGAAGCTGCAGGAGCATGTGCAGTATACAGAGAGTTCACTGGCAAAAGACCTGCTACAGGGATGGCATGCGCACCAGAAATTCTTCCACAAAGTAATGCCACACGACCTGAAGAAAGCCCTGCAAATAAAAGAAACTGAAACACTAAAAGTAGTTGCCTGATGGGAAAAGCAGACGGATTTTTAACCTACGGCCGCGAATTACCCGCAGCCCGAGACCCGAAAGAAAGAATCAACGATTCCAACGAGATTTATACTTCCTTTCCGGAGGAAAAAACAAAAATACAGGCGGCCCGCTGCATGGACTGCGGTGTTCCTTTCTGCCACAGCGGCTGCCCCTTGGGCAACATGATACCTGATTTTAATGATGCTGTATATGATGGTGAGTGGGAACGCGCTGCGCAAATTCTATACAGCACCAATAATTTCCCAGAGTTTACCGGCCGCATCTGCCCTGCTCCTTGCGAGTCGAGCTGTGTGCTCTCGATCAACAAGCCAGCCGTTGCCATTGAGCATATTGAGAAAGCCATCGCTGAGAAGTCGTTTGAACTAGGCCTTGTAAAGCCACAGCCACCTACGCACCGCACAGGCAAACGTGTCGCCATTGTAGGTTCAGGCCCGGCAGGACTGGCAGCGGCAGCACAGCTAAACCAGGCGGGGCACGAGGTGCACATATATGAAAAAGATGATAAAGCCGGTGGTTTGCTGCGCTATGGTATACCGGACTTCAAGCTGGAGAAATGGACGATCGACCGCCGCTTAGCCATACTGGAGGAAGAGGGCATTCACTTTCACCTGAACAAGGAAATCGGCAAAGACACCACACTTAAAAAGCTGCACCGCAAGTATGATGCGGTCCTGCTAACCATTGGTTCAGCAAAACCTCGCCCTTTAACCATACCGGGCAATCACCTGAAGGGTATTCACTTTGCCATGGATTACCTGACGCTGCACAACCGCAGAGTTGCCGGAGAAATTATACCTGCCGAACAGGACATTCACGCCAAAGAGAAGCATGTGCTTGTGATTGGTGGCGGTGATACGGGCTCTGACTGTGTAGGCACAGCCAACCGACAATTTGCCATGTCCATCACGCAGTTGCAGTACAGAAACATGCCATCTACAGCTCGCACACCTGATAATCCCTGGCCCGAAACACCTATGACATTTACCGCGTCCAGCTCACACGAAGAAGGATGCGAACGCAGCTGGGGCTGGCTCACAAAAGAGTTTGTAGCCGACGAAAATGGCTTTGTAAAAGGCTTAAAGGTGGTGGAACTGGAGTGGAAAAACAGCCGCGAGTATACTGAAAAACCCGGTAGCGAACGCGTGTTGCCTTGCGACCTGGCCTTTATTGCTATCGGTTATGAGCGCCCGATGTACGATGCTTTCCAGGCTAACTTTGATTTTGAAACAGACCAACGCGGTAACTTTAAGCTACAGGACTGGCAAACGAATGTGCCAGGCATCTTCGCTGCCGGAGACGCTTACCGTGGCCAGTCGCTGGTGGTATGGGCTATCTCAGATGGTCGGGAGGCTGCCCGTGCCATTGATGTGCACCTGATGGGAAAATCAAAGTTGCCTGCAAAAGAGGTGTCAATGCTACTGTTGGCAAATGAAAAACAAGTATAAATAATTGGTGTTAGTATAGCTTTTCAGGTACGTATCATCAGTGGCCACCAGTAGCCCATACCTCAACACGCTCTGAAACAGTTTTTTTAAACTACTCTGCTTGCTTTAGCTAGGCATGGTACTGCCTTGTAATACTTAAAAGGGCATCACTGTATAGCTATTACTTTGATACCCGCTAATAGCCTTAAAAAGACTATTATGAATCTGCCGTTGCTTCAGCTATTGCCGCTATACAGGACTCTCCTGAAAGGAAGGGGAGAGTTTTTCTGCTCTATTGGATCTTTGTCTTTTGATGAGTACAATAGCAATCATTGCTCCTATTGTAGCCATACTCACTCCTACCAGTTCTGGCGAGGTATAGCCAAAGCCCATAGCAATTGGCAATCCCCCAAAGAACGCACCCAAAGCATTGCCAATGTTAAATGCGGCTTGTGTGGTAGCTGCACCCAGCATTTCTGCTCCTTTGGCTGTCTTGATCATCAGTATCTGAATAGGTGCTGCAATAGCCAGCGAAAGGCCTCCTGCCACAAAAGTCATCAGCAAGGCCATCACTTTGCTTTCGGAGGTAAAGTAGATGATTAGCAGCGTCGCAGCCATACATAGCAACAGCACAAGGCAGGCCTTCACAGGTTCTATTTTATCGGCCAGTCTGCCACCTGCAAAGTTACCGACTACCATGCCAAAGCCTGCCAACACAAGTATGTATGACACTTGCTCCGGAGCAAAACCAGCCACTTCCGTCATCAAGGGAGCTATGTAACTGATCCAGGCAAAAAGGCCGCCTGTTCCGATGGCTGTTATCAGAAGTATAAGCCAAGCCTCTCTGCTTTTAAAAAAACTTAGCTGCGACCGTACATTACCAGTTTTGCTGGCTTCAAGCGCTGGCAACCACAGCTGAATCAGCAGCAGGGTAAGCAAGCCTATAACTGTAATAAGGCCAAAAGTATAACGCCAGGAGAAATGGTGCCCGATATACGTACCGAGGGGTACAGTGAGCAAATTAGCAATGGTTAACCCGGCAAACATGGTGGAGATGGCTTGTGCCTCTTTGCCTTTCACTGCCAAACGGCTTGCTACTACAGAGCCAACACCAAAAAAAGCGCCATGCGGCAGCCCCGCCATCAAACGGGAGAGCAGCAAAGTCATACTTGTGGGCGCAAAGGCAGAACAGGCGTTAAACAAGGTAAACATCACCATCAAAGCCCAGAGTATTTTCTTTGGCGGAAAGCTCCGGCTGGCTACCACCAGCAAAGGTGCACCAATCACAACTCCGAGCGCATAGGCCGAAATCATGTAGCCCGCCTCTGGTATACTTATGTTAAAATCAGCAGCAACATCTGACAGCAAGCCCATTATCACAAACTCCGTTGTTCCAATCCCTAACCCGCCCAGTGCCAGCGGCAATAACCTCTTTTTCAATGCTAATTATATTATTGATGATAAAATAAAATTTCAAGCCTCTCTGCAAGCCATCACTGCTGATGCTCACAGAGAGGCTCTGTGCTTATACTTTGTATTATACTTTCTGATAGCTATACGTACGTACTTAAAGTATAGCGGCCTATACTTTGATTGCCTGAAAGCCAACAGCCATAAGGTACTACCTATACTTTAGGTATTGCTCAAAACGGAGATGGCAGATGGTTTATTTGCAGATATGATCTTTAACTTTATTCGTTAATGAGTACCTGTTTTTTGAAACCTATCACGCAAGCTATTGTAAGATAGGTGACTCTGATACAGGAATGAACATTTGGTAGTGTATTTATCCTTGGAGCTTGTTTACATTTCGTTTTTGCAAGCGAAAGCTGAATGGAAAGGGTTCTGGCAAAGCGGTTTTAGAGTTTCATAGCAGCGCTACGGGGTGAGAAAAGCGTGAGGCCAGGTTCCTTTACAGGCTTTTGCAGCGCAAAGTATGAATTGTAAACATGCTTTTAGAACTGATTACTATACTTTATGTAGATTTTAAAAGTAGAGCCTTTACCCAATTCACTGCTAAGTTCGATCTTCCCATCGCTATTTTCAACAATACGCTTTACAATAGACATACCTACACCTGTTCCTTCGGTATGGTCATGCAGGCGCGTAAACATACTGAAGACTTTATCATGGTCCTGCTCTCTTAAACCCAGGCCATTATCTTGAACAGAAAGCACAACATAATCATCAACAGGATAAGAGCATATATTGATAACGGGCTTCCTGTCAGGCGATTTATACTTGATCGCGTTAGATACCAGGTTGTAGATAATGCTGCGAAGGTTCTTCCGTGAATAAGCTACACCGGGTGCCAGAGAGAAATCCTGTATTATCTCTGCTTCAGCATCGTGGATCATACACTTAATGTTAGACGTTACATCGCCTAATATTTCCTCGAAACTAACGATCGCTTGATTATCCTCCTCCTGGTACTGTAGTTTTGCTACCTCTGTCAGGTCCGTTAAGGTATCTCTAAAACGGTTGATTGAGGTAGCTATCATGTTCAGTATCGCGTCTGCTTCTTCCAGTTTCACGTCATTCTCAACCAGCGTTTCCTGCAGCGCCCGCATTAATCCTTCTATGTTGATGATGGGCGTTTTAAGATCATGCGATGCTGTGTACACAAAGTTCTCCAGATCCTTGTTGATCCTGATCAACTCTTTGGTTCGCTCGGCTACTCTTTCCTCCAGCGCACGGTTCATCTCAAGCGCCAGGTTGTTAGCCTTCTCCAGCTCTTTTTTCTGAACATAAAAGCTTATAAAGGCTGCCACTTTAGCGCGGGTAATGTATGGGTGAAGCGGTTTGAACAGAAAATCTACAGCACCAGCTTCAAAGCCTTCCACCATATGCGACGACTGCTCTGAAATGGCTGTTACAAAAATAACCGGGATATCCTTTGTCTTGGAAGTGTTCCGCAGATACTGTGCAACTTCATAGCCGTTCATGTCGGGCATTTGCACATCCAGCAGAATAAGCGCCAGCTCTTCGCGCAATGCAATTTTTAGCGCCTCCTCGCCAGAGTTGGCAAACAAATAAGAAATATTGTCTCCTTCACTGAAAAGAAGGCTTTCCAGACTTATTAGATTTTCAGGCTTGTCGTCTACCAACAGTACCTTAACCGGATAGGTAAGCGGTAACTTAAATGGGACGGACTGAGTTTGCTGGTCAAGCATCATGTAACTGAAAGTAAATGTTTCTTTATGCTTTCCAAATTCATCACGCGGCAGCCAGGTATTAACTTAATAGCTGATTCGGGCATGGTACTTACTTCTGCTTCGGCAGGGTCCTGTACGATGGCCACACCTCCCTTTTGGTGCAGGTGCGCCAGGCCTGCACTCCCGTCTTTGCTTGCGCCGCTCAGCAGTATGCCAATTGCCTGCTCTTTAAACACATCAGCGGCACTAGCAAATGTAACATCGATTGAAGGTCGGGAGTAATTTTCTAAATCCGAAACATCCAGCGAAAAAGTTCTGTCCTTTTCGATCAGCACATGGTAATTAGCAGGTGCCAGGTATACAACGCCTGGTGCTAAGGGTTCTTTCTCCTCCACCTCCCGCACTTCCAAGTGTAGCTTCTTCTCAAACAGTTGCTGCAACCCGCTTTCAGTGTTACGGAGGCGGTGCAGCACCAGAATTATCGGGTACGGAAAGCTTGCTGTTAAACTTTGTAATATAGTTATGGAAGCTTGTATTCCGCCCCACGAACCTCCCAAAACAACCACTTTCTCAACTGGTTTCATCAGCGTGTTTTTCGATAGATACGGTTATTCTTATCTGTTGACTGATAGCTGGAATTTAACTCTGAAAGATAGAGTGTCTCTTTTTTCCCTAGCCCCAGGTAGCCTAAATTAACCAGGCTTTCATCAAAAAGTTTAAACACCCGCTCCTGCAAGGCATGCGTAAAATAGATAAGTACGTTTCGGCTCAGGATAAGGTGAAACTCGTTAAAAGAAGAATCTGTGGCCAGGTTATGTGGATAAAACACGACGTTTTGCACTAACGAAGAATCAAACTTCAGGCTACCGTAGTTGCTTACAAAGTATTCTGAAAACTCACGCTTGCCACCAGATGCATAATAACCAGCCGTGTAAGCCGCAATGTTTGATGCCGGGAAGATACCTTCTTTGGCCTGCCGAAGCACCTTTTGGTTTACATCGGTAGCATATATGCGTACCCTGTCCAGCAGCCCTTCCTCCTTTAAAAGTATAGCCAGCGAAAAAAGCTCTTCACCCGTTGAGCAGCCGGCATCCCATATCTTTATAAACGGATATGTAGAAAGTATAGGCAGCACATTCTTGCGCAACGACAGAAAAAAAGAAGGATCACGGAACATCTCTGTTACATTCACTGTGATCTCCTGCAAAAAACCTTCAAAAAAGTAACTGTCTGATGCGATGGACTCCTTTAACACAGCCATACTTTCGATGCCGCTATTGCTGGCAAAGCGCTTGATACGGCGGTAGAGCGATGCCCGGGAGTAGCCCCTGAAGTCATAGCCATACTGCTGATGTATCTGCTCCATCAACTCCTCCACCTCCTGCTCAAAAAGCGCTTCTTCATCAAGCTTCATACAGCCACACGCGCATTAAAGTAAGTAATTTATCTGTGTCAATTGGTTTTGGAACATAATCGGAGGCACCGGCTTTAATACAGTTTTCCTTGTCCTCTTTCATGGCCTTGGCTGTAAGCGCGATAATTGGCAGGCGCTTGAACGGCACCATGCGCCTGATTTGCTTTATAGCTTCAATGCCATCCATTTCCGGCATCATGATATCCATCAGCACCATATCTACGCCTGTTTCTGTTTCTAGTTTCTGCAAAGCTTCTTTTCCATCATAGGCTACAACAACCTCCATGCCGTGCAGTTCCAGCAAGCTACTGAGCGAGTATACATTGCGCACATCATCATCCACTACAAGTATTTTACGGTTCTGAAGTATTTCCTCAGGCACATGCAGCTTCATCTTAAAATCGTTGCCCAGCGGCAGCTTTTGGTTCACCTTGTGCAGGAACAGTTGTACCTCATCCAGCAGGCGCAGGTAAGAGTATTCGTTTTTGATGATGATGGTATTGGCAAACTCTTTCAACCTGGTTTCTTCTTCCTCACTTACGTCTTTGCCAGAATAAATAATGATCGGTATTTCTGACAGGCCTTCTTTTGCCTTCACTGCTTTCATAAAGTCGTATCCTTTCATACCTGGCAGGTTAAGGTCTAGAATGATGCAGTCTACTTTTTGCTTGGCCAGCACCTTCTCTGCCTGTTCTGCTGTGTAGGCGGAGGTAGAGCGCATGCCATGCGCCAGCAACAGTTCGGCTACTGCCATGTTTTCAACCTCATTGTCCTCCACAATCAGGATATTTTCTATGGCACCTGCCGTGATGCCGCCTATGGATGTAAAGGCTTTGTTCAGCATTTCCAGCGTTACGGGTTTAGGCAGGTATTCCTGGTTCTCCTGAAACTCGCCTGTTACTTCGTTATCATAGGCAGACATGACGTGTACGTTTACATGCCGCAGTTCTTTGTCTTCCCGTATCTGCCGCAGCACTTCCCAACCGTTGATGTCCGGCAGTTGTATGTCCAGTAAAATGGCATCTGGTTTTTCCTGTCTTGCCAACTCCAGGCCGTCGGTACCATTATAGGCTTTAAGTACACGGAAATTCTTGGCTGTTGCAAAATCATCCAGAATATCGCTGAAGCCCTTATCATCCTCCACAATAAGCAAAGTAATCTCGTTCTTATCTTTCGGATTCATCCGCTGCAGCAATTGCACAACAGATGATGATTTTGGCTCCTGTGGCACAGCAGCTTCAGTTTTATTAGGAGTATCCTGCTTTGCCTGTTGCAGGGTGCGTGGCAGATAAAGCGTGAAACTACTGCCCACCCCAGGTTCGCTTTCGAGTTGCAGCTCTCCACCCAACAGTGTTGCCAGCTCTTTGCTTATGGTAAGGCCCAAGCCAGTGCCGCCAAACTTACGTGTGGTAGAGGAGTCGGCTTGCTGAAAGGCCTCGAACACTACATCCTGCTTCTCTTTCGGTATACCTATCCCGTTATCCTTCACCGTGAACGCCACCACCTCTGCTTGCTCTTTCAGCCTATCAGAATTAAACCGGAGATGGTTACGCACGGGATAAATAGCCAGTTCAACCTCCCCTCCTTCATCTGTAAACTTAATGGCGTTGCCGATAAAGTTTTTAAGGATCTGCTCTAAGCGGAAACGGTCGGTGGTAATAAATTCAAAAGTGTCAGGTGATAGGGTTTGGGAGAAGCGGATATTTTTCTTTCTGGCCATTTCCCGGAACACTGGCTCCAGCTGTATATCAGTAGCTTTTACCTCCTCCAGCTCTAACCTGATCATACCAGACTCAATCTTAGACAGGTCCAGTATTTCATTTATCAGCTTCAGCAGGTCGTTTCCGGAACGATGTATAATCTGGGCATGGTCAATTTGCTTTGTTGATAGGGTATTTTCGGTATTATCAGCTAGCAGCCTTGACAGGATAAGTATACTGTTAAGCGGCGTCCTGAGCTCGTGGCTCATGTTAGCCAGAAAATCACTCTTATACTTACTTACCGTCTCCACCTGATCAATTTTCAGTTCGATGGCCTGGCGAGCATCTTCCAATGCTCTGTTTTTGCTCTGCACCGCCTCGTACTGCTCTTCCAACAGTTGGGCTTTCTCTTCTAGTTCAGAGTTCTTCTCCTGTAGCTCTTCCTGGTTTACGCGCAGCTCTTCCTCAGATGCTTTCAACTCAGCGTTCAGCTGCCGTAATTCTTCCTGCTGTGTTTCCAGTTCTTCCGCCTGATTCTGCGTTTCATACAACAGTTCCTGTGTTTGCAAATGTATCTTCAGGGTGTGCACCATCACGGCTACACGCTCCGATGCCGCCTCAAAAAACCGTTGCTCCAACTCACTATATGAACGCCGTGAGCAAAGCTCTATGGCCCCTACCATGTTCTCGGTAAACTGCAAGGGAAGTATAATAATGTTAGCCGGATCACTCTCTGACAATCCGGTCTTTATTTTCAGGTATGAGTCCGGTATGTTCTCCAATAATTTTATCTGCCGCTCGCTCACAGCCTGACCTACCACACCAACACCTACCTTGTGAGAGTCGAGCTGATGGGTACTGTACTGCACGCCATAGCTGGCAGCCGCATCTAGCTTACCACCTTCGTTATGTAAGTATAAAACACCAGCCTCCGAGCCGGTATAATTACACATAAAGGATATTACCTTTTCAGATACCCGCTCCAGCGCTGACTCCCCTGCAATAAGGTTGTTAAGCTCTGAAATACCTGCCAGAATCCAGCTTCTGTTGGCATTGTCTGTCGTAAAGCTTTGCAGGTTATCTTTCATGTTTTTGATGGCGAAGCTCAAAGCGTCTTCTTCGCTCTGCACCTCTACCTCTACATCGTACCTGCCTTCTCCAATGGCTTGTGCCACCTTAGTTAAGGAAACACTTTTATTTAAGACACCACGAAAAGATTCTGCCACCATTCCAATTTCGTCTTTTCGATCGATAGGAATCACTACATCTGTTGCGCCTACTCTTATTCGGTCAGCAGCCACTCTGAGCGTAGAAAGCGACGATGAAATTGAATTGATGATATAAAGTGAAAGTAAGCACAAAAGCACCAGCAGTGCCACCACCGCAAGTGCCAAAACAATTAAGTAAAGTTGATTTTGTTTTATCTCAGCCTCTACCTGTGCCGTTATTCTGTCCAGCAAATCCTGCTCTACCTCGCGCAGCTCGTTCACACTTTGTGTAAACCCTCTAAAAGTTGCCGTAGGGTCTATAGCCGCAAAATCCAGTTCTGTTCCATTTTCTATCTGCTGCAGCATGGCTTCCACCTGCATGTAGTTTTCCGTAGAGGTTGTTTTCTGAAGTTCCTGCACAGACTCGGCGGTAGCATAGCGGCCAAAATCTTTTAAGGAACGGGTATAAAAACTATGCTGTGAACGAATCAACGCATAATCTTCATAAGAAAACCTCTCTTCCCGGAGAACTTTCATGAGAAGGCTACGCACCCGTGCCAGCTGAATTTTAGTATCCACCAGGCTCCTGAAGCTCAAAAGCTGTTGGCTAAGTTTTACATTGCCTATACCCGTGGCATTAGCATCAATTCTATCCAGAAAATTAGCTATCAGATCACTGGAATATCTCCTGAATTCAATAACATCCAATTTATTCTGGTCAAGATCGCTTCTGAATTGCTTCAACTCGTTTAGCAGCACTATATCAGAAAAAGATCTCCCTGTAGCTTGCAGGTATTGTTTCAGGTCTCTTTCGGCTGCGTCAGTCAAGGCCCGTTGCGCTTTTGCCTCCTGCATAAAGGCCGCATCTTCGCCTGCGGCCATCAGCATGCGTGCCCGCTCCCGCTGAAAAGCATGTATGACATCTGAAATCTTGCCTGCCTCCTTTAACTGAAGCGCTTCCTGTTTCAAGCGGGTCCTTTCACTGACCTGGTACTGAACAGTAGTAGCCACAAAGTATAGCAAAGGAATAAGCAACAGAGAAAGCAGCAATAAGAGTTTGTCTCTGATCTTTAAGTTTTCTATAATCTTCATTTTATGAGAAGCTGTTAAAAGTCTTTAAAGCATGCTTAAAATTCATCTTTTGCGCTGCAAAAGCCTGTAAAAGAACTGGCTTCATGCTTTTAAGCTAATGGCAAGACGAAGCCGCAATTTACAAAACTCCTTCTCATAAAACTGATAGTAATAATCACTTCACCGATGCATTCTGATTTTTTATTCAGAACGCCTTACTAAATTTTACCTTTTACCGCAGGAACTTAGTCGTGGTCTTCTTCCTGAAAACAACACATGGCGTTGCCTTACAAATAGTGATTGAAGAATCAATAAAATCAGAAACAGAGACCTAGCCCATACTTATAAAACTCGCTATCAACCACTTGCCACTAAACTTGATTTAATTTCTTGTGAAGAAAAAAATAACATGCAGCGGGAAGGGATAATTTATACTTGTGACAGCTATTACCTATAACACAGTGCACTAATTACCACTACACAGCAAGACGTACGGGAGTAACAGTTGAAATAGCTACTGAAAAGACAGAAGAAGGAGAGTCTTATTTCAGCCACTTTAAACGAACTGAGCAAACAACAACGGAATCATTAAGTCCAATTTATAACCTAGAATAATGCGTAAACTATTTCTTTTATTTATTGCCTGTACGCTCACGCTTCAGTTGAGTGCCCAGGTTATTACCTCTCCGGATAAAAACCTCACCTTAACGTTTGAGCTTCGGGATAACGGGGTACCTTACTACAAGTTGGGTTACAAAAACAAACCTGTAATTAAGCCAAGCCGCTTAGGAATTGAAACTAACGATGTTGGTTCTCTGGCAGAAGGATTCACGATAGAAGACACCAAGCAGGCTAGTGTGAATAATACATGGGAGCCTATAATGGGGGAGCAGAAAACCATCCGCAATAACTACAATGAGTTGTTGGTTACCCTGAAGCAGCCGGAGCAGAAAAACCGCTTTATTCGTATTCGGTTCCGCTTGTTTAACGATGGGCTTGGCTTTAGATATGAGTTTCCGAAGCAGGATGAGCTGAAGTATTTTGTGATTAAGGAAGAGCAAACCGGTTTCAACTTAGCTGGAGACCATAAAATCTTCTGGATTCCTGGCGACTATGATACCAACGAGTATGCTTATACTACATCAAAGATTTCAGAGATTCCTTCTCTGATGGAAAAAGCAACCATTGATGTGCATGCCCAGGTACCAATCAAGAACCTGGCTGTTCAAACGCCTTCCATGATGAAGACTTCGGATGGCTTATACATCAACATTCATGAGGCTGCCCTGATCAACTATCCGGCCATGAACCTGAACGTTGATCCGAAAACCTTTGCCATGAGTTCTCACTTAACGCCAGATGCTGTTGGCAACAAAGGGTACATCCAAACTGATGCACAAACACCATGGAGAACCATTGTAGTAAGTGATAAAGCAACAGACATACTTGCTTCTAAGCTGATCCTTAACCTGAATGAGCCAACTGCCTACGAAGACGTTTCGTGGATTAAGCCAGTAAAATATATTGGGGTATGGTGGGAGTACTTTGTGGCCGGCAAAAGCACCTGGGCCTACGGCAAAGAAACCAATGTAAAGCTGAGTGATGACTTCACAAAGTTGACTCCGAACGGAACACACGGTGCTACAAACGAAAACGTGAAAAGGCACATTGACTTTGCTGCAGAGCATGGTTTTGATGCTGTGTTAGTAGAAGGTTGGAATATCGGTTGGGAAGACTGGTTTGGTAACTGGAAAGAAGAAGTGTTTGATTTTGTAACGCCTTATCCTGATTTTGATGTAAAAATGCTGAGCGCTTATGCTGCTTCTAAAGGTGTAAAAATCATGATGCACCACGAAACATCGTCATCTGCTACCAACTACGAAAGACGCCTGGACAAGGCATTCCAGTTTATGCAAGACAATGGATATAATTCTGTTAAAACAGGTTATGTAGGTAAGCCTATCCCTAGAGGCGAGCACCACGATGGACAGTGGATGGTAAACCATTACATTCATGTGGCAAAGACGGCGGCTGATTATAAGATTATGGTGAACAGCCACGAAGCTGTTCGTCCTACAGGTCTTCACCGCACGTATCCGAACTGGATTGCCCAGGAATCTGCCAGAGGAACTGAATTCGAAGCAATGGGCGGTCTTGCACCAGAGCATGCCACCATCCTGCCTTTTACTCGCTTAATGGGTGGCCCAATGGATTATACGCCGGGTATTTTCCAGACAGACCTTTCTTACTACGGAACCGGCAACCAACGTGTAAATACTACTTTGGTAAAGCAATTGGCTTATTATGTAACCATGTATAGCCCGCTCCAGATGGCTGCGGACCTGCCAGAGAACTACGCCCGCTTCCCGGATGCATTCCAATTTATCAAAGACGTTGCTCTTGACTGGGATGACACGTATGTACAGGAGGCAGAGCCAGGAGATTATGTAACTATTGCCCGCAAAGCAAAAGGTAAAAACGAATGGTACGTAGGCGGTATTACCGATGAAAATGCCCGCACGGCAACTGTACGCTTTGATTATCTGCCAAAAGGCAAAAATTATGTGGCTACTATCTACGCTGATGCAAAAGACGCCAGTTGGAACCAGAACCCACAGAAGTATACCATCACTAAAGTACAGGTAAACTCGAAGAGTGTTCTGAAGCAGCCATTGGCTCCAGGTGGAGGTGTTGCCATCAGCATTAAAGAAGGTAACAAGCAAGAAACCAAAGGCCTTAAGAAGCTATAAGTATAAATTTATTACCTATGCGAAAGGGAGTGATGCAGCTAATGCGTCACTCCCTTTTTTTGTTATGCAGAAAATTCATACATCTTGTTTTTGGCTATTTGTGCTAGTCTGTGTGATAAGTATAAAATGATGGCAGTGGTCTTCTCCTGACACTTAGCGTACACAGTATTGCATTGGATTGCTGCTTATCAGCGTAAAAGTGGCACCCATAAACGGGAAAGCATAACTAGATTTGCTATATTGATATATGCCTTTCCCTTTTGCACAAACTCACTTCATGAGCCAGGCAGAAACCTATAACTGCTCTATACTCAGTGTGTTCAGGTTTAGCTAAAAGGATATACTTGGAAAGTTATTAATTCTGAATTTTATAACACGAGGCTGTTTAGAGTTGTTTAACTTCCAAGGAATTAGGCAGGTAAAAGTGTTTGCAAAGACATTTTAACCCCAAGTCCTAATCCGATGGAAGTCATA
>NZ_JBHTLD010000095.1:0-17670 GCF_042678745.1 Pontibacter rugosus
CTAGTAAATAGTAGAAGTAAAAGATATATCTCCGGTGTCAGGAGCTACAGTGCTGTCATTTTAAGCATCGGCAGATGGAGCCTTTTGGGCTGCTTCTGAATAGAACTGTATAGAGAGAGACGTAATATTGCTAAAGAAGCCACTGCTTAAAGCAGGAAAAGCCTTTGCAAATCGACTAACCTACTCTATTGATTTTGATTATATAGCAGAGTTTGCTTATTTAAGAGATAAACAATTCCTTTTCCTCATGTGGCTGAAACATACATTTTATACTTGGGTATGCTGCTGTAGCTTGCTGCTACTGGTAGGGTGTAGCAGTTCAGAACATATACCAGTGGCAGGTTTAGGAGGAGAGACACGATTCGGACCTGAGGAGATTAAACGTGAGTTAACTACATCAGAGGTACTACGGCAAAGTTTTGTAGGCTTTGCACTGTATGACCCTGAACTGGGGAAGCTGGTGGTAGAGCATAATGCAGACAAGTATTTTGTGCCGGCCTCTAACACCAAACTCTTTACCCTCTACACCAGCCTCAAAATGCTGGGCGATTCCATACCTGCGCTGAAGTATGTGAGCCGCGGTGACTCGCTGATTTTCTGGGGAACCGGAGATCCTACCTTTGCCCACATGGATCTGAAAAACTCCATCGCACTCGATTTTCTGAAGAACCGGCCAGAGAAGAAGCTATACTACATAGATGCGCCTTTTGCCAGCACAGCTTTTGCCACCAACTGGGGTTGGGATGACTATAACTACTATTACCAGCCGGAGCGAAACGTGTTTCCTGTGCATGGCAATGTCATTAAATTTCTGCGTCAGTCAGAGGGACCTTTTACGACGACACCGGCTTATTTTAAAAAGCACTTAAAAACGGAGACTGTTCAAGCGGCAGGAGATGCTTTTGTGCGCGGCTGGAGAAGCAACCAAATCACACATAACCTTAAAAAAGCTGCTGCCACCTTCTCTACAGAAGTACCTTTCATTACCTCGCCTGATATGGTGGTGGCACTGCTAGCCGATACGCTAAAACGACCGGTAGAATTGCTCAAAGCAAGTATACCCGGAGGAGGTAAAATCTTTTATGGATTGCCTACCGATACAGTGCTGAGGCGCATGCTGAAGGTAAGTGATAACCTGATGGCCGAGCAGCTGATGGTCCTTTGCTCCGGCACCTTGTCAGATACCTTAGCTGTAGAGCGTGCCATCAGCTATGCTAAATCCAACTACCTGCATGATCTGCCGGATGCGCCTGTCTGGATTGACGGCTCCGGCCTTTCGACTATGAACATGTTTACGCCGCGAAGCATCATTGCCCTTCTGCAAAAGCTGCTGCAAGAGCGGCCACAGGAGCAGCTGCTGCCTATGCTGGCGGTGGGCGGAAGACCCGGAACGTTCAGGAACATTTACGAAGCAGAGGTGCCTTTTGTGTTTGGCAAGTCAGGAACCCTGGCACATGTGCATAACCAAAGCGGCTACATCATAACCAAAAGCGGGAAACTGCTGCTGTACAGCTTTATGAACAATAACTATAGCGTACCTACTGCTGCCATTCGGGATGAGATGGTGCGCATCATGACCGAAGTGCATCACCGCTACTAGCATCTAAGCGCTTGTGTCATCAGGTGTAGCTTAAGTATAAAATGACAGAAGAAGTCGTGTTCTGCTGCAACAGTTGGCAAAACAGAGACCTCTGCAAGTATAAAACGTATTACCAGAACAAAACTATACGCAAACCAGACCACGCAAAATGAAACTCACCATCCGCTCTTTCGACCTGCCCTTAAAACATACCTTCACCATTTCTTACGACTCACGCGATGTGCAGCCAACTATGATTGTGGAGCTGCAGCAAGGGCCTTACAAAGGCTACGGCGAAGCCACCAGCAATCCATACTATGGCTTCACGATTGAAAGTATGACACAAGCGCTGGAGCAACTAAGGGAGAAAATAGAGGCAACGGAGCTGGAGAACCCGGAGGCTTTTTGGGCAGCGATGCAGCCGCACTTGAAAGATAATCCCTTTGCGCTTTGTGCCCTTGATATGGCCGCTAACGATTTGTTTGGTAAAATGAACGGTCAGCCGCTCTACAAAATGTGGGGCCTCAATACAGACCATGTGCCGCTTACAGATTATACTATTGGTATCGATACGGTGGAGAACATGGTCCGGAAACTGAAGGAAATGCCTTGGCCGCTGTATAAAATAAAGCTTGGGACGAAAGACGATGTGGCCATCATCAAGGAGCTGCGCAAGCACACGGATGCTGTGTTTAGAGTGGATGCCAATGGTGCCTGGGGTGTGGAAGAAACAATAGAGAACGCCAGGCAACTCAAGCCGCTGAACGTGGAGTTTGTAGAACAACCCATGCGAGCCGACGACCTGGAGGGTATGAAGCAAGTATACTTGCATTCGGTGCTGCCCCTGATTGCCGACGAAAGCTGCATCACGGAAAGTGATGTGGCAAAGTGCCATGGTCTTTTCCATGGGGTAAATGTGAAGCTGGTGAAGTGTGGTGGCCTTACACCTGCCCGACGTATGATTAAGCAAGCGCGTGAGTTAGGCATGAAGGTGATGGTGGGCTGCATGACCGAGTCTACGGTTGGCATTTCGGCCATTGCGCAGCTCCTGCCAATGCTAGACTATGTGGACATGGACGGTGCTTTGTTGTTAAGAGAAGACATTGCCCAGGGCGTCACCATTGATTTTGGAAAGGTAAAGTATAGCAAAGATAACGGTACTGGCGCTTCACTCATTGCCTGATGTATTCCACAGCCATCACCGACCACCTGCCGGGGCGTACTGCTTTGATCAATGGAGAAGAGTTTCTCTATTTTAGCGGCACGTCTTATCTTGGAATTGCCTGTAATAAAGCGTTTCAGGAGCTGGTGTGTGAGGGGATGAAGCGTTACGGCACAAATTATTCCAGCTCAAGGCGCTCCAACCTGCAGTTACAGGTGTATGAGCAGGCGGAGCAGAAGCTGGCAAGTATAAGCGGGGCAGAGGCGGCGCTAACCATGTCGTCTGGCTTTTTGGTTGGGCAAACGCTGGTGCAGGTACTACGTAAGCGCGGCCAGTTTAAATATGCCCCTTGCACACACCCTGCCTTGTGGTTTAGCCCTGAGGCTGCGGAAGAGGCAAATTCTCCCATCACGTTTGATGCCTGGGCTACAAATGTGCTACAGGAAGTGGAAGAGACGAGCAGTGGCTCATTTATACTTGTCTGCAATGCCCTGGACCCACTGCAGGCAAAGGCATATACTTTTGATTGGCTGGCACAGTTGCCAAAAAATAAAACGTTTATACTTGTAGTGGATGACTCGCATGGATTTGGCGTATGTGGTACAGCTGGAGCAGGTATATACCAGGAACTGAGTAAGTATAAACATGTAAAAATAGTGGTCGTAAGTTCGTTGGGAAAGGCCTTAGGTATTCCTGCCGGAATCATACTTGGCCCTAAAGAGTTGATAGAAGAGGTAAAGGCCTGTTCATACTTTGGAGGAGCTTCGCCAGCTATACCAGCTTATCTGTATGCTTTTCTGCATGCAGATTCTGTTTTTGAAACGGAACGGCAGAAGTTGCAGCTGAACATAAAGGCCTTTACAGAAGGGGTAAAGCACCGGGAATTATTTTGTTATATACCTGCTTATCCAGTTTTCAGCACAAGGTATAGCCAACTGGCAGCTTACCTGGAGCGGGAGAAGATCTTAATTTCAAGCTTCCGCTACCCAACTGCAGAAAGCGAGCCGTTTACAAGGGTGATTCTGAACAGCCTGCATACTGCAGCAGACATAGAGCGGCTGGCCGAATGTATACATGCCTTTGTACCAGAAGCAGTAATAGAATAGAATTAGTTTTACACAACCATACCATCAAAGAGCTGTAGCAAAAGCTGCTGTTTAAAAAATATGAAAAAGCATTACCTCATACTTGCCCTTGGATTTCTGATGGCCTGCTCTCCGGGCAAAGAGATTCAAACAAACACAACAGGTGCCACATCAACCACGACCAGCAGTACCATGCAACCTCACATAGATGCTGTAAGACAACAGTTTGCCCCAGATAAACGCACCGCTCTGTTCCGGGTTGAGCAGAAAGGGGAGGTGCTCTCCGGTGAAACCAACATGCCAGAGGCAAAGAAACAGCTGTTGGAAAGGCTAAAAGCTCAAAGCTTAACCTTTGTAGACAGTATACAAGTGCTTCCGCAGGCCGATCTGGAGGGGCAGCATTTTGGGGTAATCGCTATCTCAGTGGCTAACCTGCGCTCAGAGCCCAAGCACCCTGCAGAGTTGGCAACGCAAGCCACCATGGGCACTCCCGTTCAGGTGTATAAGAAAAAAGGGGGCTGGTACTTGGTGCAAACCCCGGATAAATACCTGGCGTGGGTAGATGCAAGCGGCGTGGCGCTGATGGACAAAAGCACGTTCGATAACTGGCAAAAAAGCCCAAAGCTACTTTACACGAAGCCTTATGGTTTTGCCTATGCCAGCACCAAAGCTACCGAAGGCACAGTTTCTGACCTTGTATATGGCGACGTGCTTGCCCTCAAAGAGAAGAGCGGAGATTATTACAAAGTCAGCTTCCCGGATGGCAGAGAAGGATATGTGCCAGCAGCAGAGTCTATCAAGTATGCGGAGTGGGTAGCAAGCCGCCAACCCAGCAGCGATAACCTGGTGAGTACCAGCAAGCAGTTGCTTGGCCTGCCATACTTGTGGGGCGGTACTTCTTTTAAAGGAGTGGATTGCAGTGGCTTTACCAAAACAGTATACTTTATGAACGGCCTTGTGCTGCCGCGTGACGCATCGCAGCAGATACACATGGGAGAGTTGGTAGATACCTCTAAAGGGTGGAGCAACTTGCAGCCCGGCGACCTGCTCTTCTTCGGTGTTCCTGCCAAAGAAGGAAAATCAGAGCGTGTCGTGCACGTGGGCATGTGGATTGGCGGCGACCAGGAGTTTATACATTCTGCCGGCCGCGTTAAGATCAGCAGCATGAATCCAGAAGCAGCTAATTATGATGAATCAGAGCTCAAACGCTTCCTCAGGGCCAAACGCATCACCCCGGAAGATGCCGTGGTAGACCTCAGAAAAACAGCTTTATATCAGTAAGTACACAAGTAGAGGCGCTTTTAAAGCGCCTCTACTTGTGTATAGCCTCCCTGCACTTACCTCGTTAACTGTGGCAGCTGCCATGCTAGCTGCGAAGAAGGCATCAGTTCGGGAAATCCTTTTAGCACCTGCAGCAGCTCTTGCAGGAAGTTTTGATTATTAGCAATGTTAGAAAAACATACGACCAGCACATCCTGCTTTGGATATCGCATAACCAGGTTCGTAAAGCCACAGGTATCACCGCTGTGCAGCAGGAGGTAATCATCTTTTGGCAGCTGCTCATAAAACCACCCCATGCCATAATACCAGCCAGCTTCTGCATCTACAGAGGTCAGGTTGTTCTTTAGTGTGTTATTTATGTTAAATAAGGTGTTGCTGTTTAAGGCCTGGTGCCATTTCAGAAAGTCTACAGCGGAAGTATACATGCAGCCATCGCCACGGGTGGCGCTACCGATACTCTGGTCAGAAAGTATAAACTTGCCGGCAGCGGTTTTTGCGTAGCCCATTGCTCTGTGAGGTATATCGGCATCCGTTTGGTAGAGGAGCGAGTCGTTCATCTGCAAAGGCCTGAGTAAGTACTCCCGCAAAAAATCACCATAAGGCACTCCTTTTACACGCTCAATCAGCAAGCCAAGCAGTACAAACGCGGTGTTGCTGTACTGGAACCGTGAGCCGGGGGAGTAGAGTAGGTGCCGTTGAGCTGCGGTTAGTGTCAGCACGTCTACATCGGTGAGCTGTGCTGTTTGATCCGCAGGAATGTAATCCTCAAAATCAGGAAGGCCCGACGTATGATTGAGCAGGTGCCATAGCTGTACGCGCCCCAGGTGTTCCAACTCTGGAAAATACAGCGAAAGCTCATCCTGTAAACGCAACAAGCCTTCTGCTGCCAATAGCTGCACCCCCATCGCAGTAAATTGCTTTGATACAGAAGCTAACCTGAAATTGGTTTGGGGTATAATGGCTGCACCTGTGGCTTTGCTTGCTACGCCTGCACTGTGCTGGTAAAGTATACGTTCGCCTTTAGCAACAAGTATAACGGCACCTGGCGTGTCAGCGGTGTAATGCTTGCTTAATAGTGCGTTTAATTCATCCTGTAGTGTAGCCATATTTGTCTGTGGTTTGATTGCAAGCCTACAGCAAGTATAAGCTGCTGCTGCTTTACAGAACATATTTCACCTAAATATATAGTAATTCAAGTGTGTAGTTGGCTTTGCGCGCTTGGAATTTCTAACTTTAAAGTTTCAAAGTAGCCAAAGAGGCGCTGTGGCATATACATACAGCAGCGTTTCTAGCAGGCTCTGAAGCATCACCCTAACTTTCATACACCAAACCAACTCATGACCGAAGTAAGCGAACCGCTGATTACCAACGAGGCTGTGGTACTGGGCATGTTGCTCATAATACTTGCCTGGGTTTTTCACTCATCCAGCAGCACCCGTCCTTTTTGGGTTAAGTTTTATAAAATAGTACCCTCTGTGTTGCTCTGCTATTTTATCCCGGCACTACTGAACACGTTCAACATTATCTCTGGCGAAACATCACAGCTATACTTTGTAGCGTCCCGTTTCTTTCTGCCGGCGTCCCTTATTCTGCTTACTTTAAGTATAGATTTTAAGGCGTTGCGCATGCTGGGTAGCAAAGCCGTTATCATGTTTTTTGCTGGTACAGTTGGTGTTATGCTGGGCGGACCGCTGGCACTTTTTTTAGTAGGTTCTGTTTACCCGGATGTACTTTATACAGGCTCTGATGAAGTATGGAAAGGTCTTTCTACCATCTCTGGGAGCTGGATTGGCGGTGGCGCAAACCAGGCGGCCATGCTGGAGGTGTTTGGAGCCAGCAAAGAAGCTTTCGGGCAAATGATTGCTGTGGATGTATTGGTGGCCAACGTGTGGATGGGTTTCCTGCTGTACTGGTCGCAGAAGCCGGAGAAGATAGACAAACTGCTACACGCCGATAGCCGCCCAATTAAAGAACTGAAAGAGCGTCTGGAGGGATTGCAGGCGGGAAAGCGTATGCTTCCTACCACCACTACCACTATGGTGGTGTTGGGTGTGGCCTTTGGCTTAACGGGTTTATCACACTTCCTGGCAGACATCATTGCCCCATACTTTGCCGAAAACTTTCCAGAACTTGCCACTTACTCCATCACCAGCGGCTTCTTTTGGTTGGTAATTATAGCCACAACAGCTGGCCTCGCCTTATCCTTCACTAAAGCCAGTGAACTGGAGAGTTATGGTGCTTCCCGCTTCGGTTCTGTTTTCCTGTACTTCCTGGTAGCTACCATCGGTATGAGTATGGATTTAGGCGCGGTATTGGATAACCCGATGCTCTTCCTGGTAGGTGCCATTTGGATCCTGTTCCATATCGTGATTATGCTTGTTGTGGCCAGGATCATCAAAGCTCCGTTCTTCTATGTGGCGGTGGCCAGCCAGGCAAACATTGGTGGCGCAGCCTCAGCTCCAATTGTAGCAGTAGCTTTTAATAAGTATCTTGCTCCGGTGGGAGTTTTACTTGCTGTTCTTGGCTATGCTGTTGGTACCTACGGGGCTTACCTGTGTGGCCTGATGCTGCAATACGTATGGAACCTGCTGGCTTAAGTTAGTTTACCCATAGTTGAGAATCCCCTTTAAGAAATTAGTATCTCTTAACGGGGCTTTTTGTGTCTGGTAGCTTTAATGTTAAGGAGTGGTCTGTAGGTACCATTTCACAAGTATACGTTTCATAGCTGAAGATATCGCACGGACAGGTCGCGACCTGTCCCTACAGGATATACTAAAGCTCCGTCAGCAGAGACTATCTGAATGATTCCAGTCCTTGGGTTGAGCGCCTTGTGCATGTTGCGGTGCCCGAAAGGGCAGCCCGCAGCGGAGCGAGGAGCAGCTTCAGGCACACAGCGCGATACCCGAGGACGAGGCCTCGCGGCCTTGAGCGCTCCAAAGTATAAAGTGAAACGACAGGTAAGTGGGAGCTGGAGGATGAAAGGCAGCTAGGAAAAATAGCTTGTTTCAAGCTACGACATACAGTCGCTATGGAAGTATGGCCGAGGCTGTACAGGTATGGCTCTGCGAGCCAGTAGAGCTGAAAGCTCTACACCAAAGAAGGCACTAGCTGCAAGCTAGCGCCAGCATGTATGAACTTGCTTTACAGAAAAGATATGGGACAAGATAAGGCTGCGAGCTTGTGCCAGAGAGGTTAGTTGCAAACACATATGTTACCAATACAGCCGATGCTTGCGCCAGGTAAGTTGTAGAAAGCAGCAACGGAAAGTATGGCTTTCCAAGCAAGTGGAGTCACAAACCCTACACCACTTTAAGACACGAGTTAGAAACTAATCCCAGCGGAGGGAGCAGGACGATAACAGCAAACAGCAAAGATAGCTTAATTGAATATTTTAAGAACAGAGGCTATGAAAGCTTATACTTCTTTTACATATACTTCTGATACAAATTATATAGTATAACCTTATCCTTTTCCGTCAGAACATCATTAACCTCATCCTGAACAAAGTGCAGCTTAAAGGCACGAATGGCAGCAGGCAAATCACGGGTGTCAAAGCCGATGATGCGTAATGCCTCTTTAGGATTGAATATAAAAGGTATGGTAGAGACTGTGTCTTGTGGCTGTAAGATAATGGCTGGGGCCGTACCAGTGCTATCTGAAATGACGATAGGAGCAGCTGGTTGTAAATACTTTTCTAGTATGCCTTCATCGTACCACAAGCCATAGCCGTGTTCAGCTAGTTTCTTCCACGGAAATGTGTGGTTAGGGTCGTTTTTGCGTGTAGGAGCAATGTCGGAGTGGCCGATAAAATTAGCTGTTGGTATGTTATACGTTTTCTTCAGCATGTCCAGCACCTGCAGCAAGCTAGCAGTCTGAGCTTCCGAGAAAGGTTCAGCGCCATTATTGTCCAGTTCGATGCCAATGGAAGAGGAGTTAAGGTCTGTGTCGTTGCCCCAACGTGCAGCCCCGCCATGCCAGGCCCGGAGGTTATCGTTTAGCATGTGGTATACTTTGCCGTCGCGGCCAATCACATAATGAGCACTAACTTGTGTGCTGGGCTGGGTGAAGGTGTTCAGGGTTTGCTCCGTAGAGTTTTGTGCGGTATGGTGAATGACTACAAAGTTGGGCCGCCGCATACTGAAATTAGTTGTTCCCACCCAGTAATCACCTTGCTTTAGTTGCTCTTCTCCTGGTGTAAGGGCAGGTGTTACCCGTAGCTGTTTAGCGAATGCCTTCACCTGTTTATGATGGGCTTTATTGGTGCTGGCATAGGGGTTAGGTGTGCAGGCAGTGAGCGTGGCACAGGCGAGCAGTACAGATAAAAGGGCGGAGGCGTTATACTTCATGATCATCATTTATACGCCTCAAGCTATACAAATTACCTTTATCAACGCAAGCAAAAATTGCAAGAGCAGCATGCATTAGGCTATCTTGAGTTAGAAAACCTGTACTGATAGTTTGCTTTTTTGATTATCGTGACCTTACCTTTGTGCCATCTTTATGCAAGATTTATAAAGAAGAGGGGAGAGAGCAGGCTCAGAGAACCTCTAGCAACCACGGCTGCTGCCGTAAAGGTGCTAACACCTGCCCAGGTTTGGGAACTATAAATTATTCCAATGCGCGTATTACTTCAAGCTTCTATTTATCCGGTTTATACTTCTGTAACAGCCCTTGTAAACGGTTGTTGTTGCTGTTGTTAAAACTTTCTCGCAACTAAGGTTGCCTATTATCCGCCTGTTCCAGGCAAAGCAATCAATGTTTTTTAACTAATATTAAGCTGGTGGTACAGGCATGCCTTGTGCGCTCACCAGCTCCTCATTTTCATGAAACAGATCAAACAGACAGGAGGCTATGCCTTGCTGCCCTTCCTGGTTTTTGTATTCACCTTTTTAAGTGCAGGAATTCTGCTGGATGATTTCTATGCGCTTCCAGCACCTGTGGCGGTAGTGCTGGGTATAATTGCAGCTTTCTTCATACTTCGCGGCTCCGTAGAGGCCAAAGTGGAAGCACTTATCCGTGGTTGTGGCGATACCAAGATTGTAACCATGTGCCTTATTTACCTGTTGGCTGGTGCCTTTGCCACTGTTACCAAAGCCGTAGGCGGTGTAGATGCTACTGTAAACCTGGGCCTGAGTGTGTTGCCGGTGCAGTATTTAGGCCTTGGCGTCTTCTTGCTGGCAGCGTTTTTATCTACAGCTACAGGTACTTCGGTAGGGGCTATTGTAGCGCTGGGGCCGATTGTGGTAGGGCTGGCAAACCAAAGCCATACTTCGTTGCCGCTGTTATTGGGCACGCTGCTGGGGGGAGCTATGTTTGGTGATAACCTGTCTTTTATTTCTGACACCACTATTGCCGCCACACAAACGCAGGGATGCAGCATGCGCGATAAATTCCGCGTTAATATCCTGATAGCCGGACCCGCTGCGCTGGTTACACTGGTGCTGTTGTTGATTACCGGCCTGGCAACACCGGCAGTACCTGGTGCGCTGCCGGCGGTGCAGGAGGGTTACTGGTTACTGGTTTTACCATACTTGCTGGTAATCGCGCTGGCCATTTCAGGTATGAACGTGTTTGTGGTGCTCACGCTAGGCACCCTATCTTCAGGTGCACTAGGGTTAATTAACCATCAGCTGGATGTGCTGCAGTTTAGCCGCAGCGTGTACGAAGGCTTTACAGGTATGATCGAGATTTTCCTGCTCTCTATGCTGACAGGTGGCCTGGCGCAGATGGTAAGTGAGGCCGGAGGGATAGCCTTCCTTCTGAAAAAGATCAGCAAAGCGACAAAAGGGTATACATCTGCACAAGCAGGTATCGGAGCCTTAGTAGGTGGAACCAATACGGCTATTGCTAATAATACCGTTTCGATCGTGGTAACAGGTGAGGTTGCCAAAGAGATCAGCACCAAGTATAGCATTGATAAGCGAAAAACTGCTGCTATTATCGATGTATTTGCCTGTGTGGTGCAGGGGCTGCTACCTTATGGTGCACAAATTCTGATCCTGCTCAGCTTTACGGAAGGCCAGCTTTCATTCATAGATGTATGGTCTTATGCCTGGTACATTTACTTGCTGCTTGTCTTTGCACTGTTAGCCATTTACACGCCTTTCGTGGATCATTTTCTGGCTAAAGAACCAGCGGATGAAGCTACAGTGGCTGCTTTATAAAGGTCAATTTTGAAAAGGGGAGACACTGGCGGTCATTCTATTGTCTCTCCCTTTACTACCTCCTCCGCTGGCGCTAGCTTGCAGCTAGTGCCTATTATGGTGTAGAGCTTCCAGCTCTACTGGCTCGCAGAGCCATACCTGTACAGCCTCGGCCGTACTTCCATTGCCGCTGCTTTCTGCTTCCTCGAACAAGCCCATTATGGCCTCGGGCATCACGCTGTGTGCCTGAAGCTGCTCCTGAATGAAGAAAGGGAGGTGTTTCTGCATTGCCGCATGTACAGGGCTTATACTTTATAAATGGAAACTATACTTGTTAAATCAAGCCTCGTGATTTCAGCTCCAAATACTTGTTGATGGTATTAACCGTTAGTTGCTTAGGTGGTGTAAGTATGGCGTGTATACCATGCTGCTGCAGCTGCTTTACAATTTGTCGCTTGTCAAAATCAAATTTTTGGGCGATTGCCTTGGTGTATACTTCCGCTGTGTTATTAGCAGGCTTCTCCAGCAGCGCATGCAGTTCTGTGTTTTCAAAGAAAATGACTACCAGCAGATGGTGCTTCGCTAAAGCTCGCAAGTACGGCAGTTGGCGCTGCGCGCCGTTCAATGTCTCAAAATTAGTGAAGAGCAGTAACAGGCTGCGTTGTTTTATTTTACTACGTACCGTAGCGTACAAGCGCTCATAATCTGTTTCCTGGTACTTGGTGCGTTGGTTGTATAGTAGCTCCATAATGCGCCTTATCTGGTCAGATTTGCGCTGGGCTGGCAGCAGGTTACTTATTTTGTTAGAGAAGGTGATGATGCCTGCTTTATCCTGCTTTTTCAGGGCGATGTTGGAGATGACAAGGGAGGCGTTAATGGCATAGTCCAGCAGGCTTAGTCCTTCAAAAGGCATTTGCATCACACGGCCTTTGTCAATCAAACAGTATACTTGCTGCGATTTTTCATCCTGGTAACTATTCACCATCAGGTCTGCCTTACGGGCAGAGGCTTTCCAGTTGATAGTTCGTTGGTCGTCTCCGGCTACATAAGGCCTTATCTGTTCAAACTCGGAGCTATGGCCAATTCGACGTACTTTCTTCACGCCAAACTCCTGCAGCCTGTTTGAAATGGCCATCAGTTCATACTGCCGCATCTGCACAAAAGAGGGGTATACCGGTACTTCCTGGTCCTGGGCAAATCTGAAACGGCGTTTCACGAGCTGCAGTGGGCTCATAGCATACACATTGATGGCACCAAACAGGTAGCTACCGCGCTTGGTGGGGCGCAAGGTGTAATGGATGACTTGGGTGCGCCCTTTGGCAACAGCCGTTTTAAACAAGCTGTCGCGTTTCTGGAACTGGAAAGGCAGCTCGTCAATCACCTCGGTTTTAACGGGAAAGTTATACTTGTTCTCCAGGTACAGGTATACATCGTTGTCGCTGCCGTTCGACAGTTTTTCCTGCATACTACGGCTGGCAAACATGCCTTGCCTGTTATTATATAGCAGGAGAAAATCCAGCAGTGCAAGCAACACCAGCACGCCTAACGCAACCTTAGCAAAAAGGAGCAGCAGGGGCATAAAAAAAGCCAGCACGAACAGGCATACCAAGCTTGCTAAGCTAAAGTATAGCCTGTTTGTAAAGTATAAACTGCGGATTAACTGCACTAGCGTGGCACTTCTATTTTTTGGATAATCTGTTTGATGACCTCATCCGGCGTAATGCCCTCCATCTCCCGATCCGGTGTCAGCAGAATACGGTGGCGAAGTATGGCGGGTGCTAATTCCTGCACATCTTCGGGCGTTACAAAGCCACGGCCACGTAAGGCTGCCAAGGCTTTAGAGCTATTGAGCAAAGCTATAGAGGCGCGTGGTGAGGCACCTAAGTATAGCGATTTGCTAACCCTTGTCTCCCCAACAAGCTGCGCAATATACTCCAGTAGTTTCCTGTCCAGATGCACTGATTGCACGGCCTTTCGAAGCTCTAGAAGTTGTGCGGCGGTAAGTACAGGCTGCACGCGCTCCAGGTCGCGTTTTAAGCTCGCTCCCTGGTGTTGCAGCTCTAGTATGGTCACTTCGTCAGCCATGCTAGGGTAATCAACCAGCACTTTAAACATGAAGCGGTCTAGTTGTGCTTCTGGTAAACGGTAAGTTCCTTCCTGCTCTATCGGGTTTTGCGTAGCCAGTACCAGAAAAGGAGCGCCCAAAGCATATAGCTGCCCATCGTGGGTAATATGCTGCTCTTCCATCACCTCGAATAAGGATGCCTGTGTTTTGGCCGGAGCACGGTTTATCTCATCTATCAAAACAATGTTAGCGAAGATAGGCCCTTTTTTGTAGTCGAAGGTAGCAGTGCCCGGATGGAAAACAGAAGTGCCCAATACATCAGAAGGCATCAAATCTGGTGTGAACTGAATGCGGCTAAAATCTGCTTGTATGGTGCGGGCAAGTAACTTAGCGGTAAGTGTTTTGGCAATTCCCGGTACGCCTTCAATCAATACATGGCCATCAGCGAGCATGGCAACCAGCAGGAGCTCCACCAGATTTTGCTGGCCGACAATTATTTGCCCGAGTTCCTGCTTTATACGTTGTGCCGCCTCGTGTAAGGTGCTATAGTCAGTTTTGGTTTCCTGATGTGTGATAAGTGCGTCTTCTTGCATTGGTTATAAGTTGGCAGTTGGCCTTAATGAGGTTTGTCTGTAAAAATCTTCCAGTTTAATGTTGAGCAGCAGCAGTGTCTGGTCGCTGATGGCTTTGCTTTGTCGGATGCTCTGCATCAGGTCGAAAACTTCAGCTACTAATGTTGCATCGGCTCCTGACTTTGCCACAATCCGCTCCCGCAGTTCTTCATCCCAGGTGGAGGTGCTCACGTGATAGTGCAGCCGCAGGTACTCCATAAAATAAGCGATATTTTTGTCTGCGATGTTTCCCGGATTGCCGTTGTTAAAGTATAAGTTACCGATAACCTGCACAAATTCAAGTGTTGTGTTTCGCGGTTTCTCCAGCACAGGAATTACCCTTTGCGTTCGCTTGGTTTTAAACAGCAGGAAAAGCACTATAGCAGCTAAAGCAAGATAATATGCCCACTTCAACGATTCATAGCGCATAATTACCCGTAATATCGATTGATCATCTAACCGGCCTTCTTTTTGGTATTCGTCCCAATAAAGCGGCTGCACCGGCAGGTGAGATAGGGCAGTGGCTGCATAGTCGCTTTGCTTTAGAGAGATCAGCTCATAATTTGTAAAGGCAAGCGGAACGGTATTAATGTAGAAATACCCTCTGCCAAAAGGTACTTTCATAAAATTAAGCTGACCTGCTTTATTTCTTCCCAACGCCACATGGCCATCCTGCTTTTTTACTTTGATGTAGAACGTGTTGTTATTTGGCGGATAGATAAAGGTGTTCTGTTGTGGCTGACTTGTAAAAATAAGTGCTGTAGAATCAGGATGAGTACTTTGTTGTATATCTGTTTTAAAATGGAGCGTGTCTGACAGGTATGGTGTAAATTGTTCTGCCGCTATAAATACCTGGTTTCCACTACCAACAAAATCCAGCAGCCGGTTTATATCCAGACTGTCTGCTTCAAAGCGCTTATTGATGAACACATAGTTGCCAGCCATAGCAGCGTTTTGCAGCTGGTTGTAAATAGGCTCCCGCACCGGCACTATCTCTACCCCTTTAAACATGCTTGGCAGCAGCTCATACAAAGCGTAAGTGCCATAGGGCATTTTCTCTTTGCGTGCATAGCTCTGCGACCAATCCACTGGCTTAGGGCGAAAATAATCCAGCAGCACCAAGGCAGCGAACAGCACCACGATCAAAGCAACATACTTGCGGTAGCCTGTCATGCGCGTTGCTTTACGTGTTGGTTAAACTGATGAAACTCTGCACGTGCCGTTGTAAAATGGGCCTCACCTAAAGCTGCACCACCATACCAGACATATTCAAACATACTCGTCAGCAACTCAAACTCTTTTCTTGTATCGGGTTGATGAATCTCGTTTATATAGCTGCGATTGGTTTTGCCGGGTTTCCAGTCAATAAGTCCGGCATCTGTCAGTTGTTTTAAGCTTTGCAGGTAATGCAAGCGTATGGCTTTTCGAAAATCCCGCTGCACTACGGCCTCTTCAATTAAAGCTTGCAAGTCCAGTTCATGTATGTTTTCCTCAAACACATCGTAGGGAGTGCCGGAGCTAACGGCTTTTTTACCAAACAAACCTCCGGCATCTACATTGTGCATTTTAACCACAATAAAGACTATGGCTCCTATAATCAGCGCATAGATAACGTATTCCCAAATCCCGCTTGCCTTACCTTTGTAAAATACCTCGCGCAGCCAATTCTTTACCCGGTACCATAGGCGTTCCCAAAAGGTGCTTCCGGTTTGTACCTGTTCGTAATATTGAAAATCTTTGTCGGCTCGCAAAGTCTCAAGTTTCTTCTGGTCGGGCAGGCGCACTTGTATAGGTTGAGAGGCTGCGGGTACACTGTCCTGAGATTGGGCATGCGCTGCCGTACCTAAGCTAAACAGCAGGCACAAAGGAAGTATAAACCAGTATAGCTGCTTAATAATCTCCTTCATTTGTGCTACTCAAGTCATGCCGGCCAATCAAGTCTGCCTGCTCCATTAGGCCAATGCCGTCTTTTTGCTCTACCAGATTATAATACTGAAACCCCAGTGCAACTGCCGAGATAGTATAAGACAAATTGATAACCAATGTAGCGAGGGTACTGGATATGATCATCATGAATGAGTTGCCTTGGTTTAAAACCTGGGTTGCATTCAGAATCATAACCAACCCCCAGGGCAAAGCCGATATCCAGCTAATGACGCCCTGAATAAACCCTACTATAATCAGTAAACCGAACGTAGCCCACCAGTTACGTTTTATCAGATAAAAACACCGTTCGATAGTGTCAATCATACTTAACTCCTCGCGCACCATCACCATAATAAAAAACGAAAGCACCACACCCAGGTAAATCCCAAAACCTAAAAGGAAAAAGCTAAGGAAAGTAACTATACCCAAGGCAAAGCCACTGTAGATAACTTTCAACAGGTTGTTTTTTAGGTGATCCCATACTGCTGAAGGCTGCACTTCTCCTTCCTCATCCTGGTAAGCCACCATATAAGCATATACAACAAGGTATACTATCAGTACACTTACCACAGACAGGAAAGCAGAGACCAGATAATTGACAGAGGTTATTTGCTGGCCAATAGTATAGTCACCAAAGCTGTCATAGCCATTGTCGCCTGAAAGGTTTCTGAACAGGCGAGCCTGGTGCAAGCCTGAAAAAATACCTGACAGCAGCGCGACCGGTACTGCATACAGCAGTAGAGATTTAAATAAGCTCTTAAAGTTAAGCCTGATAAATCGGAAGGTTGCGTTTAGCTTCTCACCAAAATCCCTTTCTTCTCTTAAGTTAATCTTCTTGCTTGGCTGTAGCATCTTGCTTGTGTAGTAAACGTGGATAGAGGATGAAGTAATAAAGTATAAAAGCGGCTGATAGTAGTATGATAAAGAGACTGAGGGCCAGTGGCATCTGGGTATGTCTGGTTACAAAGCCCTCCAGAAAACCGGCGGTGATAAAGATCGGCACCAGCCCAATCACAATTTTAAGCCCTTGGCGTGCACCTTGCCTGAAAGCATGGAGGCGTGTATGAGTTTTAGGGAAAAGCAGGCTGTTGCCCATCACCAGGCCAGCGCAACCTGCAATCACAATGGCAGAAATTTCTAAGGTACCATGTATCCAGATGGTGAGTACAGAAGTAAGGAGCAAACCCTGCTTGTAAAAGAAGTATTGAAATGCCCCAAGCATCACCCCGTTCTGAAATAAAATCCAGCAAGTTCCGATAGAAAAAAAGACGCCCATCACAAACGCCATAAAAGCAACTTTGATGTTGTTAAAGGTGATAAAAAGAAACATCTCGGCTTCTCCCTGCCCTTTGTAGACTGCCATAGGGTCGCCTCTGCGTATATTTTCCAGCGTCATGTTCACATAAGAATCACCCAATATAAGGCGCACGAAGGTATCATCCTGGGCGGCAGAAAGAGCACCAATGCCACAGGCTACGGCAAAAATCAGGAAAGCGTAGAGCAGCTGCCGGTGGTGTTGCCGGAACAGGTAGGGCAGTTCGTACTTCCAAAAAGAAAAAAAGCGGTTCTTCTTTTCTTTTTTGTTTTTATAAATAGCTTGGTGCGTACTGCCCGTCAGGGCATTTAAGTAAGAAGTTGTGTCAGATTCCGGATAGAAGGTACGGGAATAAGCCAGATCATCCGTCAACTCAATAAACCTGTCTGCCAGCTCGTCGGGGCCGGTTGGTTTCTGCGTTTCGTATGTTTTCCACTTCAGTTTGTTTTTTCGGATAAAGGCAGCTTCACGCACAATAATTAGATTTTATCTCTACCAAATAT
>NZ_JBHTLD010000096.1:0-17487 GCF_042678745.1 Pontibacter rugosus
CAAAGCTATACTTACAGTTATTCCTTTTTTCAAGAAAAATAGTAACTTTAAAACTTCTTGCTGTAAACGAGCAACGGCACCACAAGGTCGATTACAGTTAATTTAAAGGATTGACCTTTATTTATTTATATAAGCCTAGGTGCCTGAGTTAACGATGCAAGCAGAAAGCAATAAATCAAAAATATTTTTCAGAGGTGGCGGTGAGATGGGCAACCTCATCAGACAGTTAAACTGGGAAAGCACATCACTTGGCCCTGTAGAGAGTTGGCCGCAAAGCCTTCGGACAGCTGTCAGTATTATGTTATCATCAAAAATCCCGATGATGATCCATTGGGGTCCAGAGCTGATTCACTTCTATAACGATGGGTATGCTACTATTATGCAGACCAAGCACCCCGGTGCCCTGGGGGAGCCTGCTTACCCGTGGTGGAGTGAGATGTGGGATTTCCTGACACCTATTTTTGATAAAGTAAAGGCTGGCGAAACAACCTATTTCAAAGATCAACTGGTTTTACCAAACAGGAGCGGCTTTTTAGAAGAAGCTTACTTTACCTTCTCCCACAGCCCTATTTATGATGAAGACGGCGAAGTAGGCGGCATATATGCCACCGCTATCGAAACCACCACTGACGTAGTGAACCAGCGGCGATTGGCTATGCTAAGCCACCTGGCAGCCCACAGCACCCAAATAAGGAAACCTGCCGCTACATGCCAGGCGGTGACAGAATCCTTGGCAACTAATCCGCAGGATGTGCCTTTTGCGCTCATTTACCTCATAAGCGAAACAGGAGAAGAAGCGACCTTGGCAGGTATAACAGGCCTACCCGCCAGCAGTAGGCAAAGCCCCGCTATTGTCAGCCTTAAAAATAATCTTACTGCTACGCCTTGGCCAATAGCACAGGTAGCAGCCACAGGTAAGCCTGAAATAGTAAAAAACCTACAGGAGCGGTTTGGAGCACTGGTTGCCGGGGCTTGGCCGGAGCCGCTGAAGGAGGCTATCGTGTTGCCTATCACACGTGCGGGGCAGGATGATGTGAAACGGCCTTACGCTATAATGGTGGCAGGCTTTAGCCCACGCAGGCAAGTAGACGAAGCATATATCTCTTTCTATACTTTAGTAGCTAACCATGTGGGCCGTGCCATAGCCAATGCTCAGGCGCATGAGGAAGAACGGAAAAGAGCAGAGGCCCTGGCAACCCTTGATAAAGCCAAAACAGACTTCTTTCACAACATCAGCCATGAGTTTCGCACACCGCTTACCCTCATGCTGGGGCCATTGAACGATTTGGCTGCATCGGATTTACCGGTAGAGGCACGAGAGCAGTTAGCCATGGTGCAGCGTAACGGAAAGCGCCTTTTGAAACTGGTAAACAACCTTTTAAGCTTTGCTCAAGCAGAGGCAGGACGATTAAAGGCGCAATTTCAGGCTGTAGATGTTAGCAGCCTCACAACTGACCTATGTGCTTACTTCCGCTCTGCTGCTGAAGCTGCTGGGCTACGGTTCAATGTTTACTGCGCACCTATACCAGAACCTGTTTACATAGATGTAGAGATGTGGGAAGGAATTATCTTTAACCTCCTCTCTAATGCGCTTAAATTCACATTTGAAGGTGAAATAACGGTTAGCTTTAATTACATAGATAAGCAAGTAGTCTTAACTGTAGCCGACACAGGCGTTGGTGTGCCTGCCGAAGAAACAGCTCAACTGTTCTCGCGTTTCCATCGCATAAAAGGAGTAAAGAGCCGCTCCCACGAAGGTTCCGGTATCGGCTTAGCCTTGGTGCAGGAGCTAGTGAAAATGCATCAAGGCACTATCAAAGTAGCCAGTACAGTTGGTGAAGGCACTACTTTCACCATTGCTATACCGGCAGGGAAAGATCATCTTCAACCTGCTGGTATAGTAACAGCTACTGAAGCGGAAGAGTCCCAGCCGACAGCTGTTGGGAACCATAAGAAACCAGAGGAGCGGGCTGGCCTTACGTATGATTATACCGTAACATCTCCCAAACATAAAAGTCTTCCATCGTTTGCAACCACTGCTGCCATAGAGCGCCCGCTTGTACTGTTAGTAGATGATAATCAGGATATGTTATATTACCTGAAGCGCATACTTCAGCAAGATTATAACATACAAACGGCACCCAACGGAGCTCATGCCTGGAAAGCGATTTTAGACAATTATCCAGCATTAGTTATTTCGGATATCATGATGCCCGAGGTGGATGGTTTTCAGCTGCTGGAGCAGATCAGGGCTGATGAACGTACGCGGCTCCTGCCTGTTATACTACTATCGGCAAGAGCTGGCGAGGAAGCTCGCGCAGAAGGCATGGAACAGGGTGCTGACGATTACCTGATCAAACCCTTTGATGCACGCGAACTGAAGGCGCGTGTAAAGGCAAACCTGGAGCTGGCTCAGCTACGCAGCCAGTTAACTGCGGTGGTAACAAGTATGAATGAAGGCTTTGCAGTATTGGACCACCACTCTCGCTTTACTTTTGTGAACAGCCGAGTACTGCATAGCTTAAGCAAGGAGGCGACACAGGTAAACGGTAAGCTGCTGGAGGAAGTGGTGCCAGAAGATGTATACAAAGCTCTTCGGGCACGTATGTCACTTTCGCAAAAGGACGAGCTGCCACGCACTTTTGAATACCAGGAAAAAGAAAGAGGCCGCTGGCTGGAGGTTCGTATACACCCTTTGGCAGAAGGAACAGCTTTTCTGTTAACAGACATCACCTTCCGTAAAAAAGCAAAAAGCAGTTTGCAGCATACGCTAGAGGAAACAGAGAGCCACAACACCACGCTGATGAAAGCTAACGAAACGCTGGACAGCTTTGTGCACATGGCAGCCCACGACTTAAAGTCTCCTATCAATGGTTTAAAATCCTTACTGGAGCTTTACCAGTCAGAGAGTAACCCTGCCATACAAAAAGCTAGCATTTCGAGAATTGAGACTGCCGTTAAAAAGTTAGACTTAACAGTAACCGGCTTATTAAGCATTGTGCAGTTCCAGGGCAAAGGTGATCGCGGTACTCAGGAGATACGATTTGATGAAGTATTCCGTGACCTGCAGGAGGATTTTTCTGAACAGCTACAGGCACAAAACGGGCAACTGGCCGCAGATTTTAATGAGGCAGAATCCATTGTTTATGTGGAGGCTTACCTGGTTAGCATCATTCGAAATGTGGTGCAGAATGCGCTTAAGTATAAATCACCTAATAGGCCACCTATTATCCACCTGCACACCGAGCGCGATCATGACACAGTGCTTCTGCGAGTGTCTGATAACGGCATTGGCATTGACCTGGAGCGCTACGGACATCACCTGTTCAAGCCTTTCAAACGATTTACCAATGCAGCAGAAGGCAACGGGCTAGGGCTTTACCTGGTTAAAAATATGGTAGAGCGAAATGGTGGCCGTCTGCAGGTAGACAGTAAGCTGGCACTAGGCACTACATTCAATATCTACCTGAAGGAGTATGCCAGAACAGCTGTACAGTCTGCAGGCACTCCATTAGCTTAAAGAGCAAAGCCTGTAGCTCATTTGAACTACAGGCTTTGCTCTTTACATCTACTAGCAATTATACTTCGTTTGCAGCTGCTACAGGCTGGCCTTGTTGCGCGCGTTTGGCCATGATCTGCTGTACAGCTCTTGGGGCACGTATGGTTTCTTTTCGGATGATTTCCTGCAGCTGTAAAAAACCGCCAATCAGCGCCTCTGGCCTTGGTGGACAACCCGGCACATATACATCCACCGGTATAATTCTGTCTACTCCTTTCACTACATGGTAACCGTGTTCCCAGTATGGCCCACCGCAGTTAGAGCAGCTCCCCATCGAGATCACATAGCGTGGCTCTGGCATCTGCTCATAGAGGCGGCGCACACGGTCGGCCATTTTAAAAGTAACTGTGCCAGCCACGATCATCACATCAGACTGCCGCGGTGAGGCCCGAGGTATAATACCAAACCGATCCAGGTCATAGCCTGAGGCGTAGGCCCCCATCATCTCAATAGCGCAGCAAGCTAACCCGAAGCCCATCGGAAACAGCGAGGTTAGTCGCGCCCAGTTCAGCAAATCATCCAGCTTGGTGATCACTACACCGCCTTCTCCTGTCTTGTCCACTTTAACAATTATGAATGATGAATTAGAAATTATGAATGGCTCTGTTTATACTTCCGTGTTTCTGCTTACTTTATTTTTAGCCTCATGGCGGGCGTTTACCTTTTGGTACACATCCAGTGGTATTTTCGAGCGGCTCTTCGGAAGTATAGGCTTTGGCTTTATCCAGTCGAGGTGGCCTTTGGCCCAGGCATAGGCTAACCCCAGCACCAGCACACCTATAAAGATAAACATCTCTGCCAATGAGAACCATCCCCATAACCCACCTGTTGCCTCTATCAGTTCCTTACGCCCAAATACCGTTGCCCACGGGAACAGAAAGGCCAGCTCTACATCAAAAATGATAAAGATAAGCGCCACCACATAAAAGCGTGGGTTAAACTGTACCCACGCATTCCCAATTGGCTCCTCTCCTGATTCGTACGTTGTCAGCTTTTCAGCATTTGGGTTATCAGGGCGTATCAGCCGGCTTGTCAGCATACCAATCACCACAAAAATAGCCCCGCCTACCAGGAAGAGTAAGATTGTACCAAAATCTGATGTATAGTTTTCTGCCATTGTGTTGCAGCTGTTTATGCAAAATTACGATAAATTATGAGATAGCGGATGTTGCGTACGTGGTATAGATAAGTAAGACTCTAGCGTTTACTTATTTATGAGCTTTCTCTTTTGGCGCAAGTCTTCAGATTCGTATACTATAAATAGTGTCGGAACTGTAACTCAACTGCCTTGGAAAGCTATACCTGAATAACTGCTGCTTATCAAGGGCTGAACCGTCTACTTCTCTGGCGCAAGTGTCCGCTTGTGCCTCCAACTGCCTCCGCTCTGCTCCGGCTGCTTTGGCGGGCACCGCAACATGCACAAGGCGCTTTTTTTGAGGGCCCCTACCCCCACCCAAGGACTGGGATTGGTTCAGTAGCCAAAGCTGACAGAGCTTACACTGACTCCCCTCTCGGGAGGGGCTGGGGTGGGTTTACTTGAATATCCTAACTACAGCGCTTATACCTGACGAACAGTTAGTTACAGATTCCCTGCCTGGGGATGGGACCCCTCGTAAAAAATAAGGAGGGGCTAGGGATGGAGCCAACTGACTAACTTAAACCATAGCGATTATACTTGAACTAAAACAGCGACTAAACAAATCACTCCTTAAAGCTGTAACACCTATAGCAACCGAAAACGAACGTATACTATGCTTACCGGACGAGTAAACGCACCAGAAATAAATACAGAATACGGCTGGCTCAACACAGAGCAGAACTGGTCTATCAAAGATTTTAAAGGCAAGATTGTGCTGCTGGACTTCTGGACCTTTGGCTGCATTAACTGCCAACATATTGTGCCTGACCTGAAGCGACTGGAAGAGGAGTATGCCGATGTGCTGGTAGTAGTGGGCATACATTCGGCTAAGTTTGATGCCGAGAAGCAAAATGAAACAATTATGCAGGCCGTTCGGAAGTTTGGCATAGAGCACCCGGTGGTAAATGATGCTGATTACCAGATTTGGACGCAGTACGGCATTAAGGCATGGCCCACTACAGTGCTGATAGATCCTAATGGCAAAGTAATTGGGCAGCACGCGGGCGAAAGCGTTTACGATACTGTGAAGCCATACATCGAGCAGCTGAAAGAGCAGTTTGAAGGACAGCTAAACAAAGAGCCTATTCATTTCCACGTGGAGCATGCCATGCAACAGAAGCCAAGTCTCTACTTTCCGTCAAAGTTGATCAGTGATGCAGATGGCAACATTTACCTCTCCGACAGTGGCCACAACCGCATTCTGAAGCTTAACCAGCAGGGGCAGGTGCTGGAAGTAATTGGCAGCGGCAACCAAGGCTTTGATAACGGCAGTTACGCAGAAACTACTTTTTATGAGCCACATGGTTTGGCGCTGCACGAGTCTGTGCTTTATGTAGCTGATGCCAAAAACAATGCGATCCGGAAAGTTGACCTGCAAACCCAGCAGGTAAGCACTGCGGCTGGCACAGGAGAGCTAGGATACTATTTTCTGGAGGATAAATTAGAAGAACCAGTAAACCCTAACAGCCCCTGGGATCTGCTTATACTTGATGATTTCCTTTACATTGCCAATGCCGGAAACCACCAGATTCTACGCATGGATCTAGCCACAGAGCAGGTATACCGCTTTGCAGGCAGCGGTCGGGAGGCTTTAACTGATGGCCCTCTCCGTGAAGCAGCTTTCAACCAGCCCAGTGGCCTGGCCAGCAATGGTCCTGTGCTTTATGTAGCTGATGCCGAAGCAAGTGCTATTCGCACTGTGAATACTCAGACAGGTATGGTTTTAACGCCTTTGGGCAGAGGCTTGTTTGATTTTGGGGATATAGATGGCCATGTGGATGATGCCCTGTTGCAGCACTGTGTTGGTGTTGAGAACATAGACAGCAACATCTACATAGCTGATACTTATAATGGCAAAATTAAGGTGCTGGACCTGGAGCGCCAGAAAGTGCGCACCATAGCGGAAGGCCTTCACGAGCCTAACGACATCATCTTCCTAAATGGTCAGTTGTGGGTTACCAGCACCAACAGCCATCAACTTTTCACAGTTGATATTACTACTGGTGAGAAACAGGAAGTAAAGGTGAGGTTTAAAGAATAGGTGAACATATAAAAAGAACCCACCGCCTTAGCAGCAGCAGCTTCACGTGTAGTAACTGCTAATATTTTCACAGCTTCTACAGTTTAAATCACAACAAGGCAATTCTTGTGGAGGACATTACTCTTCTCAAGAACTGCCAATAGATTAGTAAAGTGGGCTTGGTATTACCATCACTTCTATAGTCTTCCATTTAAAGTTAAAATACACAGCTATTTACCTTTACTATCCTCAAAAATTATACTATACATATCATAGTATAAATAAAGATTTATTTGCATCTTAAACATCTGAAGAAAACCAAAATCATTATGAGACCTACAGCTAAGGTAATTGCTTTATCACTCTTGGCTTATAGCCTTATTAGTATAGATGCTACAGCTCAGTACACGCAAACCAATGATATGGAAGGCAGGGCGGTGCATGAATACAACACTATCTCTATGGATGGCTCACCTTATCTGCATCCTGATTGGGCGACAGGGTCCATTAGTTTAAGCAATGGCATTACCTACCAAGGTATTTCTATTATGTATGACCAAGTGAAGGATGTGATTATTTTCAAGACTAAAAATAATCAAGTGAAAGAGCTGATAGAACCTGTGCAGGAATTTAGCATAAGTTATATTAAAGATAACCAAAAGGTTGAGAAGACTTTCCGCAAGGGCTACAGCAGTGAAGAAATTTCCCCAAACACATTTTTGGAAGTTATAGCCCAAGGCAAGCACACGATGCTCAAAAAAACCTCTAAGAACTTGTTTGACCGTAAAAACTACAGCTCCGCAACAATAAATAGAGAAGTACAGGAATCATCTGACTATTATATAGCAACGAACAATAAACTGGTAAAGGTAAAAAAATCCAAAAGCTCACTGTTATCAGTTTTATCTGGAGAAACAGGCAATTTAGAAGTTTATATTAAAAAGAACTCACTGAACCTACGTAACGAAGAAGACATAGCTAAACTAGTAGCCTACTCCAATAGCTTATAGCAAAGCTCAGTTAAGCAGCTTAATATTTTGAGCGATATTTAGGCCTGAAGCAGTGCATACTTGGAAGCTGCTATACGACAATAAGATATCCCCCTCCCACTGCTCAGCATCCAAAACGCTTTGATGCTGAGCCTACTTTTATCAATTTCAAATATAGGTTTTGAAGAAAATGCGTCAAAGTCTCCTTTGTTTCAGCACCTGATCACAATAGTCTGAAGGTTTATCATCTAAAAGCGGGGCAAGAAAAAAATAAGATATCGAAATGAGGCCATTATGCCGACGCAGTACTCTTGGAGGGCAAGTAGCAAGGCATGCTAGTGCCCCTTATATGAGATAGTATAAGATCTGCCTCCTGATTCCAACACAGCCGCAAAAAGCGGTTGAGACATAGATAAAAGGACTTGTTGTCAAATTCACCGCCGCTGCTCAAATTCCTCAAACCCTAGCAGACTCTCCTTTTCCTCTACCTCTACCTTTTCAACGCTTGCCCTGCTTGGCCCTTCGTGCGCCCACTGTTCCAGCTGGCTTAAGGCCTTTACATCTCCTTCAGCCTCCAGGTACACAGTGCCACCCAGCTCATTTTGCACAAAACCGGTTAGGCCCAGTGCTCTTGCTTTTTCTTGTGTGGTGGCTCTAAAAAACACTCCCTGCACCTTGCCATACACCCGCATGGCAATACGCTTCTTGCTGTTGCTCTCCATCTTTTAAGTATAACTGGACTTCTGTTTCAAGCAGAACGGGCTAAGCAGCCATAAGTTTACTAACTTATACTTTTGAGGCACCGAACATTTACTGCGGTCGGTTTTGTTATCTTTGAAACACGTATACTTGTATACAAGACGTGTGGCTTCTTTTGCCCGTTGAGGGGCCTTAGCCGCTACCATACTATAGAGAAAGGAATTAAGAACTATGTCATTATTATTCACAGATTTTAAGAGTTGGCAAGAGCACTGTGCCGAAACCGGCGAACCGCTTTACCAGCCTGTGCTAGCATACGAAACCGACCAAAAAGGCCGCTCTGAAGAGTATATATGGGAAAACATCGCCAATGCCTTTGAGGTAATGAAAGATGCCGTGCAGACAGGACTGACAGAAAACATGCAGTCGCGCTCGGGCATGGTGAACAACAGCGCTAAGAAAGTGGCTAAGTCTCCGGTTACCGTTCTGTCTCCGGAGTTTCAGATGCTGGTATCACGTGCCTTGGGTGCTAAAGAGGTAAACTCTTGCATGGGCCGCGTAGTAGCTGCTCCAACAGCGGGTGCTTCCGGTATTTTGCCGGGCACGCTTACCACACTTCAGGAGCTGCACGGCCTGGAAGACCGAACAATACACGAGGGTCTGTTGGTAGCAGCAGGTATCGCTTTAATTATTGAGCAGAATGCTTCGCTGGCAGGTGCCGTAGGTGGTTGTCAGGCAGAAACAGGTAGTGCTGGCGCCATGGCTGCCGGAGCCATCGTCTATTGCCTCGGCGGAAATGTAGAGCAAGTGTTCACAGCTGTGGCCATTACCATACAGTGTATGCTGGGCTTAGTATGCGACCCGGTAGCAGGTTTGGTGGAGGTACCTTGTATTGTGCGTAATGCCAGTGCCGCCGCTATTGCTTTCTCTTCTGCACAGATGGCTATAGCCGGTGTTAATGCTGTTATACCTGTAGACCAATGCGTGGCTGCCCTTGGTGAGGTAGGCGAAAGTATGGAGCGCAAGTATAAAGAAACAGCAGAAGGTGGACTTGCTAACACCCCAAGAGCAAGGGAGATTGAAAACTTTGTATTGGTGCAGGATGTGGAGATCCTGCCTGACGAGGATAGCGAATAAATTCTGTTTTGTTGATTTTGCACCCGGCCACCAAGTATAAACTTACTTGCCATACTTTACAATTTAAGTAGAACAACAGTGCAGCAAGAGCAGAAATTTGTAAGATGCTTTGCTCACTCGACATACATCAATGTTATCACTATAAACGAAAAGCAATTCTATATTTTAAGCCGTAAATTGCCTTGCTATAGATCAGAACGCTTTTCTGTAAAACAATATTGACATGAACATTAGACCAAGACGCAACCGCCGAACAGAGGTAATACGCAACCTGGTGCAGGAAACTACACTTGGTGTTAACGATTTTATATTCCCACTCTTTATCATTGAAGGACAAAACCAGCGTGAGGACATCACCTCCATGCCAGGCATCAGCCGCTTTTCCATAGATACGCTTCAGGATGAAATTGCTTCCTGCGTAGAATTAGGGATCAAAGCCTTTGCTCCTTTCCCCAACATTCCTGAGCACCTGAAGGATAAGTATGCCACCGAAAGTCAGAACCCGGATGGGCTTTACACCAGTGCTATTCGCGAGATAAAGAAAAACTTTCCGGAGGTAGCCATTTTTTCGGATATAGCCATGGACCCTTACAGTTCTGATGGCCATGACGGCATTGTGGAGAACGGGGAGATTCTGAACGATGAGACACTGGAGGTATTGGGCAAAATGGCTCTGGCGCAGGCACAGGCAGGGTCAGATGTGGTAGCTCCCTCTGATATGATGGATGGCCGTATAGGGCACATCCGCCGGGTGCTTGATGAGAATGGCTTCCAGAAGGTGGGTATTATGAGTTATACAGCAAAGTATGCCAGTGCCTTTTACGGACCTTTCCGTGATGCTTTGGCCTCTGCCCCAAAAATGGGCGATAAAAAAACGTACCAGATGAACCCGGCCAACAGCCGCGAAGCGCTGTTAGAAGCAGAACTGGATATTGCTGAAGGGGCCGATTACCTGATGGTAAAACCTGCGTTGGCTTATCTGGACATCATCAAACTTTTGCGCGACAACTCACACTTGCCTGTTGCGGCTTATAACGTGAGCGGAGAGTATGCCATGGTAAAAGCCGCCGCTCAAAATGGCTGGCTAGATGGTGAAAAAGCTATGCTGGAAAGCCTGTTAAGTATAAAACGTGCCGGTGCTGATATCATACTCTCGTATTTTGCTAAGGAGTTTGCCCAGTACCTGAAAAAATAATTTATTCGTTTAGCACTGTTTGTAAACGCACCGGCTCTTGCTGGTGCGTTTTTTTTTCTGCCGCCGCAGGGAGCTTTCGGCACCTCTTAAACATTTACAAATCAGGCCACTAATTTATCTGGTGCAGAAGGAACAACTTTGGCTTTATCAGGCTTATATAGTACCTTGAGAATAGAACAGACGTACCCAACGATACTTTTATGAGAAGATGGAGCCTTTGGCTTGTTGCGTTAAGCATGGTGGCTAGCACTTCGGCGCTTGCACAGCGTAACCTCACCCCTACCCGTACTAATACAGCAGCACTTCAGCGCATTGCCTCCTCCGCTGAAAAGGATTATAGGCTAAACCGCATCAAGGCTTTTAAACTAGCCGAAGAGCGGGGATGGGTAGTAGAGAAAACGTATAGTAATGGTACTTCTATTTCGCTGCAAGGTATTGATGCCAAAGGGCTTCCTATCTATTATATTACCTACAATAACTCCAATGCAGCGGCTACCACCAAAACAGACCAGCTATGGGCCGGTGGCTCACTTGGCTTGAGCCTGAGCGGCAGCGGGAGCAAAATATCAAATAAACTGGCTATCTGGGATGGTGGCCGTGTACGGTCTACACACCAGGAACTGGCAGGGCGGGTAATTCAAAAAGATAATCCGACAGAAATTAACGACCATGCCACCCACGTGGCAGGCACCATGGTGGCTAGCGGTGTAAATGCATCAGCTAAAGGCATGGCATTCGGCTATAAATCTCTATTAGCCTATGATTTTAATGGAGATGATGCCGAAATGGCCGCAGCCGCAAAAGACCTGCTGGTATCAAACCACTCGTATGGCAATATTGCTGGATGGCGCTACAACTCCGATCGCAAAGGTACTGACGAAGATCCTTACTGGGAATGGTGGGGTGATACAGACATTAGCAGCACGGAAGATTATACCTTTGGATATTATGATGAAGGTGCCGCCACTTGGGATGAGATAGCCTACAATGCACCCTATTACCTGATCGTAAAATCAGCGGGCAACAACCGCAACGAAACAGGCCCGGAAGTGGGCAAACCATACTATCAGCGCAACAGCAAAGGCTCTTTTAAATTAATAGACAAACGCCCTGCCACTATAAGCAGCAACAATAGCTATGATGTGCTTTCTACAGCCAGCAATGCCAAAAACATACTTACTGTTGGCGCTGTAGCAGCTATTACAAACGGCTATAACCAAGCCTCTGATGTAAGAATATCCTCCTTCAGCTCCTGGGGCCCTACAGATGACGGACGTATAAAACCAGACTTAGTAGGCAACGGTGTAGCTGTGCTTTCGACCTCATCTACAAACGACAGAAGCTACCAAGTGCTGAGCGGAACCTCTATGGCCTCTCCGAATGTAGCAGGTACGCTCCTGCTGCTGCAAGAGCATTACAGCAATGTGAACAATGGGCAGTTTATGCGTGCAGCTACTCTAAAAGGGCTGGCTATACATACAGCAGACGAGGCTGGCTCTACTAGTGGCCCCGATTATGTGTTTGGTTGGGGCTTACTAAACGCAGAACGTGCTGCCACTTTTATTTCCAACACAAAAAAAACCCATCTGCTGGACGAAAAAACGCTGGCACAAGGGCAGACTCACACCTTAGCGATACAGGCTTCAGGTGCCGGCCCACTTAAAATCACCATATCCTGGACAGACCCAAAGGCGACACCTGTTGCCGTTGGAGCAAATGCCTTAAACAGCCGTACGCCAAAGCTGATAAATGACCTGGATGTGCGCGTAACAGGCAATGGCAAAGACCATCTGCCCTGGACACTGAACCCTGCTAAGCCTGCAGAAGCGGCAAAGGCAGGAGACAACGTGCTGGACAATGTGGAGCAGATTTTAATTGCAGATGCGGTACCAGGGCAGACGTATACTATAACTGTAAAACACAAAGGGCAACTGGTGAGCGGGCCGCAGGCTTACTCTTTATTAGTGAGTGGCGCAGGTGGCACGTTAGCTTGTACTGTGGCAACGGGCACTAATACTGGTGCCAAAATCAGCAAGCTAACGCTGGGAACACAAGCCAGCAACTATAGCGAAGCCTGCACCACATACCGCAACCTGACAGGCACAGTTTTCACATTCGAGCCAAGTCAGACAAAGCAACTTAAGCTGGACCTAGGATCTTGTGGCGCAGACGCAGCAAAGGTGGTTAAGGCTTTTGTTGACTGGAATGGCAACGGCTCGTTTACAGATGCCGGCGAAATCATTACTTCTGATGTATTGAACAGCAACACCTACATAGCTAACCTAACGGCTCCTGGTTTTGTACAGGAGGGAAATAAAGTTAGAATGCGTGTGATGGTGCAGGAAACGGCTAATGCAGCAACTATAGATGCCTGTAGTAGCTCTCCAAAAGGCGAAACACACGATTACCTAATCCAATACATTAAACCACAGAAAGATGTGGGCATAACAGGTATACAACCTGTTGGTGCCTCGCTTTGCGCAACAGATGCCCAAAGTGTGCAGGTTATACTACGTAACCATGGGTCGGTTGAGCAGCGAAATATACCTGTAGCAGTTACTATACTTAAAAATGGAGTAGAGTTAACAACTTTAAAAGCTACGTTTATGGGTGTGCTGGCACCTTTTAGCCAAGCAAACCTACTGCTACCCGAAACGTTTGCCACAGAGGCCGGTGCCACCTATGAGCTGGTGGCACAGTCAGATTTAACGAATGATGCCGTTTTAAGCAACAACCAGCGCAACTATAGCTTTGCTGTAGCTGGCGACGGTGTGGCTCCAGTAGAGGCCTTTGCGTTCCGCTGCGGTGAAGGCTCTAACTACATTGTATCGGCACAAGGTGAAGGTACTCCTTTCTGGTATTCTTCCCCGACCAGCACTACGCCTGTAGCCGCTGGCGATCAGGTGCAGGTACCTGTTGCTACCGCTGGCACTACTTTATACGCCGCCTTTGATGATTTTACGGCAACGGTTGGAGCACCAAACAAGGCTGCTTTTGAGAAGGGTAACTACAATCAGTTTGGGCCTTCGGTACTAGTTAACACCAAGGCACCAGTTGTGCTGGAGCAGGCGCGGCTCTATATTGGCAACAGCGGAAAAATCACCTTTACGGTATATGATAGCAATGGTGCACCTGTATCATCCCGCACACTAAATGTTACGGCTACTACCAGCAAACCAGGTCCTGCCGATCAACCAGACGACCTGGCTGATCCGGGGCAGCTGTATTACCTCGGCTTGCAGTTGCCTAAGGCAGGAGACTATACCATTGCCATTTCTTATGAGGATGGAGCTACTATTTACAGGAACAATGCTGGGGTAAAGGGCTATCCTTTCGGTATAGAAAACGTCTTTACCATTACGGGTAACACCGCTACCACCGACTCGCAGAACTACTATTACTATTTCTATGATCTGAAAGTACGCGCCTTGGGTTGTGCAGGTCCACGTGTAGCTGTAACAGTAAAAACAGGGGCTCCGCTGGAAACACCGTCTGTCGCACGACAGGGGCAGGAGTTGGTATCCAGTGAGGCAGAAGGCAATCAGTGGTTTCTGGACGGAGAGGCGATAGCAGGCGCTACCGGCAGCAGCTTTACCCCTTCTTTTGATGGGCAGTACAGCGTAGTTGTATTCAAGAATGGTTGTATTTCTGATATGTCGTTGGCTTACAGATATGAGTTGGAAAGCGCTGAACGGGAAGTTGGGCCAGAGCTAATGGTGTATCCTAACCCTAGCAACGATGGCAAGTTCAGTTATACGGTGGAAACAACTGCACTGGAAGACATGCATCTGATGGTGGTGGATGTGGTAGGGAAACAGGTTTACGCTGCTACTGTAAAGCAGATTAATGGCCAATACAAAGGCAGCTTTGATTTATCTAAGTATTCAGATGGCCTTTACATTGTAAGATTGCAGTATGGCAACCAGACCTATACCCGCAAAATAGTTATCCGCCGATAAGCTTTCTATCAGCCTTATTAAAAAAGGGAGGTAGCTTTAGAAGCGCCTCCCTTTTTTATGTCTGTCGCAGCCCTTGCTACTAACTGACGCATAGTATGAATAGATTGCAACTTTATACTACGCGTTTTTATACTTGCTTTAGGCTGTTTGAGTTAGTTAAGGCTTAGCAAGCTTCCGCTTTAGCGTAAGGTAATCAAGGTAATATAGCACCTTGATAGAAAAAGTACTGCTTTGCGGTGCGCGAAGGGTGTGCGAAAAGTTATCTACATAGCGAGGCTCTACCACATGAACATTTTCTTCAAAAGCATTTTTCCAGACTATGCTAATCTCACTGCCTGGTGCAAACCACCACGAGTACACCATGTCAAGGTTAAAGGAGTTGTAGTTTAAATCTGGTGATTCTTCCGGTTCATACTTGTAAGGCTCCAGACTTCCGTTGTGCTGCAACATAAAAAAATCGCTGTAAATAACTTTACTCCAGTTATGCCACGCACGCAGCCGCAGAGACATCCGGTTGTTAAATATATAACTGCCCGACAAGGTGTTGTTAACCGAATTAACCTTTCGTAAGCCAAAAACAACATCAGGGTCCCTCAGGAGGTTGCCCTGCTCATCCTCATACTTTACCCGGCTTACATAGCCCATATCGTCCTGCCTGTTGCCAGACTCAAAGCTATAGGCAAAGCTTAACTGATTGTTTACTCTATAGCGCGGCGAAATCTCATAGCTAAAGTTCTGTCTGTTATTTTCCTTAAAAGCGCGATAGTTTACACCTACATCCAGTGCCAATTTTTTGCGATAGTCTGTAGATACCCATCCGTTTAAGGTGTGGTTCACTGGGTAGGCATATACTCTGCCATCTACACGAGGCTCAAAGAAATCGTTCGTTACTACTGGCTCCAGGTTAACGCTTAAGCCGGCACTCATAAAGTTTTTAAACGTGCCGTTTACATTACCATAGATCACGAAATTCTGGAAATCATCTGGTAAATAACGGCGCTCATACACAGCCCCGGCATTGGTGTATAGGTTCAGTAGCTTCCAGAAAGGTTCGTAAAAATTATAGGCCAGGTTCAGTTCCTGCGCCGATGAGTTATTTGTAAACAGTATACCCATGTCGTTTGGGTCGTATTTGTCTGAGCGCAGCACATGCGATGCGTTAATCTGAAAGTTGCCGCTAACTTTTCCGGCTCCTATACTATACATGTATCCATGCTCAACATCACCTGCGTCAAACTTTTGGCTAAGGGCAGCTTTGCCGTCCACAGCATACTTGTTTCCTTTGTTAGCTATCCTAAAAAGCATGCCTGTTAGATTGGCATCGTAGGCAGAGCCCTGCCGCATCACGTTGGTGTTTACCAACGTGATGTAAGAGTTGTTTTTGAGCGACTGATCGAAAACGGCAATGTTATAGTTGGTCAGCGGCTGTGTTTTCAGTTCTACTTTGTTTCCTTCGGCATCTTCTAAGGTTGCATACTGCTCCCCCACCACTGCATTAAAAATACCGATACCCAAACCAGACTCTGTACGCCCGGAGATCTTAGTACCGTTTATCATTTTAGTTTCTATCGGATTCTCGATAACCTTGTAGTCCTGATAAAGCTCATTATCTATCAAGCTAGCATTTACAGGTCGGCCGCCAATACGCCGGGAATAAAAAAAGCCTCCTTTGTTAAACAGCTCCGTGCCCTCCAGAAAGAAGGGCCGGTTCTCGCTAAACTGCTGCTCAAAAGGAGAAAGGTTCAGCACCCGGTTATCTGACTGCACTTGGCTAAAATCCGGCACCAAGGTCATATCCAGCGTAAAAGCATCATTGATGCCATACTTCAGGTCAAGGCCACCACTAAGGTTGTAGTCTTGTTTGTGGGTAATATTACCAGTTCCCTCCTGCTCTACCGGGTACCGCTCCATAAAGGCAGAAATATACGGTGTAAGCGAAAGGCGTAAAGGGGCTTCTATATTTTGTAGGCCTTCCAGTTTGCCCCATTGGTTAGCAAAGCCATCTATGGCGGGGTCTACATAATTCCAAAAAAAACCTTCTCTGGTAGACTGCCTGTTGCGCATAAAATTCAGCCCCCATACTTGCTCTGCCTTGCTGCTAAAGCGAATGGCCGAATAAGGAATTTTGAACTCTGCAACCCAACTGGTCTTATTTAGCCTGGCACTGCTTTCCCACACAGCATTCCAACTCCAGTCTTCGCCATTAGAAGAGTAACGGGCATCAAGCTGCACCCCGGCTGGCGTTATAAAGAAGCCAAAGCCATTCAGCTCATCCAGGTAAGTATCCAGAAAAACACCGAAGAAGTCTGTGTTGCCTAAATCATCTCTGCGGCCTAACTCACGGTAGATGGAATCCTGCGACACATCATGCATGACAGCTCCTATATAAATGGCAGCATCGTCGTATAAAATCCTTACTTCTGTAGGATGCTTCTCTATTGGCCCCGGGTTGGGCCTGTTTTTAATGAATTGAGTTGCTATTTCTGCCTCTTGCCAGATAGATTCGTCTAGAATTCCATCAATTTTGGGAGTTTGCTGCACCCGTAGCGCCTTTAGGCTTTTTTGAGGATAGCTATACTTCTTCGTTTGCCCTTGCTTCTGGTCCTGCGCCTGTACAAGGCAACAGGCTAAGCAACAATAAATCAACCAGATAGGCAACAGTAGGTTTGTCTTCATCTATAGTTAGAGCAACGTATGGCAGGGTTAGCTTTTACTTATTTAGAACTAAAGATAAAGCAGAGGCAGCAAAGGTTGCTTTACTAAAAATATTATTTTTTTGATGTTTTAACAG
>NZ_JBHTLD010000097.1:0-17399 GCF_042678745.1 Pontibacter rugosus
GATATTTATACTTTCCGCCTTTTTTTCTGTGCTTGGATTTGCAGCATCTGCCCAGGTTACAGATGAAATTCTAGATCGAAGACCGCAGACAACTGCTCCTGTTTCGGGTGATGCCGTACAAGCTGGCAACTGGATTGTGGGAGCCAATGTGGCAGACATCGGCATGAACTTTAAATCTGATTTTTTCACATTGAATATTAACCCCAGAGCAGGTTATTTTGTGAGCGATAACGCAGTTATTGGTGCAGAAGCACAATTAGGGCTGGATATTTATGATGGTGGCGAAACTTTTCGTTATGGTGCCACTCCTTTTGTAAGATACTATTTCCCTGAAGGGGCAGCTCCGACACACCGCTGGTTTGGTGAGGCCTTGGTAGGTATTGGTGGCAGCTCTGAAGAAGATAGCGATGGAGATGCAGTGTTTTCAAGTGTACTTGGATTAAGAGCTGGTTATGCACACTTTGTGGCACAGAACGTGGCCTTAGAAGCTATACTTGGCTATACACGTACCAGTGCTGACATCTCAGTTGGTAATGGCGCATCCGGACTTAACCTTGCCTTTGGTCTGCAGGTATACTTACCAGGAAGAGGAAGTAGATAATTTTTTTGATCCTACACTTAATAAAAGAGCCGCTGTACAATTACAGCGGCTCTTTTTATTTTGACAAAACAATAAAGCCTCTGGCTAAAGTATATCTTTCGCTATTTTTTTAACACCATCAATTTTATGCTTGTATGGTAACTGTAGTATCTCCGTCACAATAGGATACACATGAATGTTCTGAAATGAAGGAAGTTTTTTACCGTTTCTAAAAGCCGGTCCCCAGGCATAAAACGTAGCATGCATGTCTTTTACTACTGTCGGGTCATAGCCATGCGTACCCGGTGATGGTTTGCGGGTGCCAAAGTGAAACACTTTCGGCGCATCAGTCAGGAGCAATATATCGCCTACTCTTTTAAAGGCATCATCTTTTTTGCCATAGTGCAGGTGCTTTGGCAGGTTGTTTCTAGTATATACTTGGTAAGCACCGTTTGCCTCTTTTTTCAGTTGCTTATAGGTGCTTTCAACAACGCTCTTGTCTTTTGCATGCATCTCTACTACCATTCCGCCGCCTGAAACCCAAAACTTAGCTGTGTCTATGGCTGCTGGCATAGGCAGGGTGTTGTCTACATCTATTTGTGCCATGCCATGGTCTGATACAAAAATATAATTTACAGGAAGACCAGTTTTGGCAACAGCATCTGTGAGTTGTTTTATCTGCGCATCCAGCTCCAATACGGCAGCTTTAGTCTCAGGCGCTTCTGGACCATAACTGTGGCCTGCATGGTCTACCTCCGGCATGTAGAAAGTTATCAGGTGCGGGCGTTTTTCTTCGGGTAGTTCTAGCCAGTCCACCACTGTTTTTACACGGCTTTCAAAAGGTATTTTTTCATTGTAAGTATACCAGTAGGTTGGCCGAACTCCTTGTACTGGTGCTTCTGAGCCTACCCAGTAAAAACTGGCGGTCAGCATTTGCTGCTGCTCGGCCAGTACCCACAGCGGCACACCACCGTACCAACTGCTGTCTTCCACCTTATCTCTGTCGCGCATTGAATAGGACTCTTTGCGTTGTGGATCGTAGAAGTAATTGTTGATGAGACCGTGGCTGGCCGGGTACATGCCTGTTACCAGCGTATAGTGGTTCGGAAAAGTTTTGGACGGGAACGACGGCAGCATTGACTCCGCCTCCACTCCCTGTGCTCGTAGCGCCTGCAGGTTTTTGGCATTATACTTATCAGCATAGTCGTAGCGGAAGCCATCAGCCGATATCATAATGACATAAGGTTTCTGCTGTTGCTCAGCGCTATTGCGGCGCCCCTCTACCACGTGCTGTGCCGTATCTGCCTGCGAGAATACAGGAGTAGCACCTGCCAGGGCTAAAAAGAAGATTAGGATTCGTTTCATGCGCAAATGTAAAGCCTTCGTCTGAAAAGCACCAGCATCATTTATTTAAGCTTATGTTATTTTAAATGTATGTTGATGTTTGAACCTAGTTTACGAGGCACCTTTAGCTTTTAATTATACTTCTGTTCAAGCAAGGAATAGATTTAGCAATTTCAGGATATAGAAAATATTAGCTTTGCAGTAACAATCATACTTGTACATGCTTAAACAAAAGTTAATACTAACCGCCGCTGTCTTTGCTGCCAGCTTTGGTGCCTTGGCGCAAGAACTGCCTATGCCTCGCAACATCCAGCAGGCTTATGCGGCAGGCACCCGATCTGCTGATGGCAAACCCGGCAAGAACTATTGGCAGAATGCTGCTGATTATAACATCAAGGTGAACTACAACCCTGACACGCGCCTGCTGAGTGGCACCGTAGACATTACCTACACCAATAACAGCCCGGATACGCTGAAGCAAATTTTATTCAAGCTTTACCCTAACTTCTACCAGAAAGGCGCTGCCCGTGCCCGAAGTATAAACCCTGGTGATGTGACGGATGGTGTCAACCTGCAGCGCCTGAGCATTGGGGGCAAAGCTGAAGACGTAGCAAAACTTCGCGTAGATGGCACCAACCTGCCGGTGCGTATTCAGCCCCTTGCTCCAAAAAGCAAAACCAGCATCTCGGTTGCCTATAGCTATACGTTAAATGAAGGATCGCACAACCGTACTGGCCAGGTAGACGAAGAAGGTGCGGCCTTTATTGCCTACTTTTTCCCAAGAGTAGCTGTGTATGATGATACTGATGGCTGGAACCGCAATCCTTACAACGGCTCACAAGAGTTCTACAACGACTTCAGTAATTTCAATACTGAAATTACTGTTCCGAAAAACTTTATAGTTTGGGCAACCGGCGATTTGCAAAATGCAGAGCAGGTGCTACAGAAGAAATTTGCAAAACGTTTGCAGCAGGCTGAGAAGAAGGATGACATCATTTATGTAGTAGATTCCACAGACCTTAAAAAAGGGAATATAACAGCGCAGAACCAGACCAATACCTGGAAGTTTGTAGCCAAGGATGTAGTAGATTTTGCCTTCGCCACCAGCGACCACTATCTCTGGAAATCAACCAGCCTTATAGTAGACCCTAAAACCAAGCGCCGCACTCGCGTGGATGTGGCATATAACCCAAAGCATAAAGACTTTGAGGAAGTAGCCAGCTTTGGCCGCAAAACAGTGGAGGCTATGAGTTATACTTTCCCTAAGTGGCCTTTTCCGTACAGCCACATCAGTGTGTTTGATGGCCTCGACCAGATGGAGTACCCGATGATGGTGAACGACAACCCGCTGGAGAAGCGCGAGGATGTGATCATGCTGACAGACCATGAGATCTTCCATACCATGTTCCCTTTCTACATGGGGATCAACGAAACAAAGTATGGCTGGATGGACGAAGGCTGGGCCACTATTGGGGAGTGGATCGTGACACCAATCATAGACCCAAGTATAAACGATGATTATGGTGTAGCTCCTTACGGTGCCCTGGCCGGAACCGAGATTGACTTGCCGATCAACACGCTCACGACACAGCAATCGGGCACCAGCATGTTCCTGAACTCTTACCCAAAGCCTGCCCTGGGTTATTTATATGTAAAAGATATGCTGGGTGATGAACTGTTTACCAAAGCGCTGCATAATTGCATTGAGCTATGGCACGGGAAACACCCGCAGCCTTACGACTTCTTCAATGCCATGAACACCGGAGCCAGCCGCAACATGAACTGGTTCTGGCAGCGCTGGTTCTTCGACAACGGCTATCCAGATTTGGCCATTGCCGATGTGAAACAGCAGAATAACGAATACCAGGTTACAGTGGAAGCTAAAGGTAGCAAGCCTGTACCGGTTGACCTGGTGGTTACCTATGTTGATGGCTCTACAGAAAAGCTGCACAAAGACGTTTCGGTTTGGGAAAAGGGAAATAAATCAACCAGCCTTAGTTTCAAACCAAAACAGCAGGTAAAGCAACTGGAGCTAAAAGGCACCCATGTACCGGACAGCAACAAAGCAGATAACGTATACTTGGTTAAGTAGTCCTACTTATACCTAAAAGCAGAACAGCCACACCGGAAGCTCAGGTGTGGCTGTTTTGTTTAGCTCATTTCAACTTTCTTTATACCCAAGCTGATTTTATTCCTTCACAAACAGCCGCTTATCAAACTCAAAAAGTACCGTTTCAGTTATACTTACCTGCCGGAAATCGGGATGTCGTGGGTTGATGAGGTAATTGTAGTTGCCCTGCACAGTGGCAGATGGCACTTTGAAAATCAGAGTGTCCCCCTCCTGCACAAAAGCGTCACCCAGCAGTTGCGTACTGTTGGCGTGCGGAAACGATTTCCAGTCTTTCGGCAAATCGGCCTCCTGTATTTCTTTTATACTTGCCTCATCAGGTAATTCTATTTTTATGAGATAGTAATCTTTCGGAACAATGCCCAGGGGCATGTGTACTGCTATCTCAACAGTGCATAAGGCTATAGATTCGCTGGTGTAAAGTATCGCAACGCCTTTGCTGTTCCAGCGACCTCCTGCCAACTCTGCTCCTTTACCTGATAAATCATTTTTGTAGGGACCTCTGCTAAGTCGATAGACGATCATGCCAATACGCCGTGCTCTATACGAATCAGCTCGTCCCGGAGCAATCCAATGCCAAAGGTACTGTCCAGCAGTTCTTTTGGTTTAACGCCGCCAAGCGCCACGTTCTTTGAGTTTAGCCATGCATCAAAGTTCGCCTTATCGCCAAACACTTCTATTCCTTTATTATACACAAGCGTTATCTCAAGTATCTTCTCAGAGTGCAGCGGGTCAAAGGTGCGCTTCTCTTTCTTATAACGCTGGAACGTACGCTCAGACAGGTGCAGAAAATTAGACCAATCCGTCAGGTTGAACGGAATTACATCGGCTATACTTTGAAATAAAGCATATTTAATGCCTTCGCGTACCGTGCTGATCAGCATGAATACATCTTTGTCGTCAATCAACTTATATGTTAAGCTACTGTCTAATTTTAGAGCCTCTCCCATGGTTGTGTTACTTTATATTTTCAAATATACGAAAGTTGTCAATATTAAAACGCCACATGTCGCAAATAAGTTTTTGAACACCTCTTTTTGTTTGTTTCATGGTTGTGGTAAATCCAATAGGCACTAATCCAGCTGCTAGTCCGTTAGTAACTGGTACCAACACCAAATATAGCATGCGATATTGGATAGCAGCAGCAGGAATAATAATGGCAGGATTGAGTGCCTGTAGCACGCAAAACTCTGTTTTAGAGACTCAGGAAATACAGGAGCAGGAACTCACTTTGAAGGATGTCATACCGGCTATGGCCCCGAAAACAGCAGAGGCAAAGGCAAAACAGCAAAAGTTTTTAAAGACAAATACCAATAGATTTAAGAGCCGGGCATTGGGCAGTGCATATTACGTATTGCAGGCGCAACGCAACTTCAATGATAACAAGTTAGATTCTGCTACCATTCATTTTAACAGGGCCTGGCTCATGGATAGCACCAACAACGACGTCTACTGGGGCTATGGTTTAGTTTACGGCAGGCAGGAGCAGCACGACAAAGCGCTGTTTATACTCTATAAGGCCCTGGAAAAAGATCAGGCAAACGCACGTTTACTTACAGATGTGGCCACAGCGCATTTAGCACGCTATTACCAGAATAGTAACCCTAAAGACCTGCAACAAAGCGAAAAACTGCTGGTGCAGGCGCTAGAGCATGATCCCGCACAAGCAGCAGACACATTTTACAAGCTGGCTGTAAACAATTATTATCAGCGTAACTACAGGAAGGCTTGGGAGTATCTGCATGAAAGTATAAAGCAGGATAAAGAGAAAGAAGACGATGCCTTTATAGCTGTTTTGCTTGAGAAAGAGCAGGACCCGCAGGGTATCTACTTGCCTCAACAGGCGCAATAACTTGCAAGTATAAATTCACTCCCTTATATTTAAGTGTTGCAAGTATATATTTTCTTGCGCTTGGTCAGGTGCTTAAACCTGATGATTAACCAGATATACGTTTTATGAAAAAGATACTTTTAGCCACAATTGCCTTTTGCTGCGCCGCTTCCCTTAGTTTTGCTCAAGATAAGGTAACAGAAACAAGCACCAAGGTGCTGCCCATGTTTGGAGGCAAGCAAAAAACAGAGGCAGAGCAGATGAAGGATGAGAAGTTTCTGACAAGCTGCGACAAGAATTTCTCGAACAGGCAGGAGGCCAGTAAGTTTTTTATGGAGCGCGGCTGGGAATACCTGAACGAAGGCCAAACAGATACTGCCATGTACCGCTTTAACCTGGCTTGGCTCCTGAACCCGGGCAACAAAGATACTTACTGGGCTTTCGGCTTAGTATCTTCTGCTCAAGGAAACACCAATGAGGCAGTAGATTTATACGAAAAAGCAATAGCTATTGATGGTAAAAATTCGCTGCTGCTTTCAGATGCATCAGAGGCTTACCTCACCCTTTATAAAGATAAAAACAAGAAAAAACATTTGAAAAAGGCCGCTGGTTATCTTGCTAGTGCCACAACGCTGGATGGTAGCAACTCCTTTGCGCTTTACAACATGTCGTTGGTTAAGTATTACGAAAAGAAATATGCTGAGGCGTGGGATTACCTGCACAAAAGCCGAAACATTAACATGACGCAGATAGACTATGGTTATGTAATGGATCTGGTGGCGAAGATGCCAGACCCTCAGGGCTTCTTCAAACAAGGTGAAGCTACTGCCACTACAAATTAAAGAAACTCCCCTGCCAGCCTTGTCAGGGGAGTTTTACTTTAAAGCAAGTAGTGAGGTAACAGTTAGCAAGAATCGGGTTGCTTGTGAGCAGCACTTTTAGAACCTTGAGTCATGAATTATTATGAAACAATAGAAGCAGCACTTGCCTACATTCGGGAGCATGCCCGGCAGCAACCCGAACTGGAGCAAATTGCAGCGCACGTACATATGAGTCCGCACCATTTTCAGCGGGTATTTACAGCATGGGCAGGTGTAAGCCCGAAGAAGTTTTTGCAGTACCTCACCTTGTATCATGCTAAAAGAATTTTAGCACAAAGTGCCTCTGTATTAGAGGCAGCCCATAGCACGGGTTTGTCAGGCAGTAGTCGCCTGCACGATCTTTTCATAAGTATAGAAGGCACGACACCAGGTGAGTTCAAAAAACAGGGAGAGGCGCTTCTTATTTGTTATAGCTTCGGCCGTTGCCAGTTCGGTAATTACCTGATTGCTTCTACAGATAAAGGTATTTGCTACCTGCATTTCTATCAAGACGAACATGAGGCGGTGCAGGACCTGCAAGCCACGTGGCCAAAAGCAAGCTTAAAGGCAGAACGTACAGTGCAGCATCAGTTGGTAGAGGCTTTCTGGCAAAAATCACTCTCTCCCACTGCTGCCATCATCAGGCTACACCTAAGAGGAACACCTTTCCAGCTAAAGGTATGGGAAGCGCTACTCCGTATTCCGGAAGCACACCTAAGTACTTATGGGCAACTGGCACAGGATATACAGCAGCCAAATGCCAGCAGAGCAGTAGGCACTGCTATAGGAAGCAATCCTGTTGCTTTTCTAATTCCCTGCCACCGGGTAATCCGTAGTGTTGGCGGGATTGGAGAATACCGCTGGGGCAGTGCTCGTAAAATGGCTATGATTGGCTGGGAAGCTGCTAAGTACGATACAGTACCTGTTTTGCCTGCTGGGCAGCAACAGCTATTCGGCTGCTATTATCCTGATGAAATGTTTGATCAGGAAAGTGAAAGTGCAATTATCTTCAAGGGATTAGGCAGACCCTGACGAGGCATCTTTCGTCAATAAGCAGGATGGATTATCTAAGATTATCTCTTTGCAAAAGACAATGTATGGTGGCTTATCCATTAAGTGAGTAGTTGATACCACCAGCTCAATAATTATACTTTAGCAAGAGCCATCGCTAATTTTTTGCGAAAAACCGCTTTGCGATCAAATAAACTTTGTGTTTTGCTATATTTGCTTATCAACCTTAAGTAAACTTTTAGCAAAGATATATGAAAAAACAATTGGTAAGAGCTTCCATGTTTCTACTGGCGGGTTCTATGGCGCTTTCGTCATGTGTGGTTTCAAAGAAAAAGTACGAAGACCTGATGGCGCGCAAGAACGCTCTGGAAGTGGACAAAGCTGGCCTTGAGCAGGACAAATCGACTTTAGAGCAGCAAAAAGCAGCACTGGAAGAGGCAAAAGCCAGCTTAGAAAGCGAGCGTGCAAAGCTGGAGCAGCAAAAGCGGGAGTATGAAGAGAGCCTGGCAAAAGCCATAAAAGAAGGTAAGACACTGGGCGAGAACCTCAACATGAGCAAATCGCAGATTGACCGTTTAAATGCTGATCTCAAAGCTCGCGAAGCACGCCTGGCGGAGTTGCAGCGCATACTTGATGAAAAAGAGAAAGCAGTAGCTAACCTGCGCAACAGAGTAAGCAATGCCTTGCTTGGCTTCAACGATAAGGACCTGACTGTTAATGTGCGCAATGGCAAAGTTTATGTTTCCTTAGCAGAACAATTGTTGTTTAATTCTGGCTCTACCAAAGTTGATCCTAAAGGAGTTGAAGCTTTACGTAAACTTGCAGCTGTGCTAAAAGAGCAGCAGGATGTGAACGTGGTGGTAGAAGGCCATACAGATGATGTTCCGATTGCAAAAGGTACTGTAGGTATGCAGGACAACTGGGATTTGAGTGTGCTTCGTGCAACAGAAATTACCCGTATACTTGCCAATGCTGGCGTAGATCCAACCCGCGTTACCCCTTCTGGCCGATCAAAGTATGTGCCTTTGGATGACACTAAAACAAAGGAGGCGCGTCAGAAAAACCGCCGTACTGAAATTATATTGACACCGAAATTAGATGAGCTGTTCCAGATTCTGGAGAATGCTTAAGCAGGATGCCTGATAAAGCAAAAGAGCCGGTCCATATATGGGTCGGCTCTTTTGCTTTACAGCGTTGGTGAAACATCCGTAGCAGAAATATCCGAAACGGGCGTCACAATTAGCTTTGGTTTTGGAAGCACCTGCTTAAGGATAGGCACTAAGACAAAATAAAGTATAAATCCGGACGGTATAGCCAACATGGCCCAGGCGGCAATTCCCGCAAGGTTAGCAAGCCATAGGTTATTTAGCGCATCCAGCCAATCAGTCTTAAACATTACCTGCATTTCCGCCAGCGTCAGGCGCAGCTCTCCCAAGCCGAACATAGAGATACCCAGGCGTATGAAAGGAATAGCAAGGACAAGTTGTAGCGGCTGTACCAGGTAGCTGACCAGCACAGTTGCCGCAATATTCAAACGGAAACGTGCCGCAATAGCTGTTCCTAGAAAAGTAGTGATACCGATGGCTGGAATAATGCCAACCACTGTTCCAGTTGCTACCGTAGCTGCGAGACTACGCGGCGTCATTCCCTGCCGTAGCAGATTTAGCATCGGCTGTATCAGCCTGCGCTTGATGAAATCAGAAATGGCAACCAGAATAGACAAGGAGTAAGAAGTAAAAATGTAATCTAAAAACGGCTTCAGCTTAGAGGTAGTATAAACAACTGAATCTATCTCAGCGACTGATACAGGAATTAATACGCTACCTGCACAAATGTAACCTATTTGCTAAATAGAATGTTTCAGGCAGCTCCTCCTCTACTAATACTTTTAAACTTACTTTAAGTTCACTAAGAATCAAGCACGCAAAGCAAAAATATGTATGTTGCTTATCAATAATGTGTTATAGATTTAATTAGTACTGCATCTAGTCTGCAAAAGTGGAATTTACTGTGCTTTCACAAGAACACACCGCCAGCTATGGGAGTTATATTTCTGGCATCTAATTTATTTAAGCAGGTGGTTAAACTATGGCCAAGCTGATGTGTCTAAAGCTGAAACATACATATCATTATAAGTTCGATGAAAAAGATTTTTCTTGCTTTGGTGCTGTTCGTAACCATGGTAAATGCTTTTGCGCAAAATGTTGCCGTTACAGGAACTGTGCAAAGTGCTGCTGATAAGTCGGCTTTGCCAGCCGCTAGCGTTGTGCTAAAACAGCAGGCTGGTGCTCCGCTGGCTGTTGTAACAGATATGGAGGGCCGGTTCCGTTTTGACCGCGTTGCTCCGGGGCAGTATACCATTGAAGTAAATTATATAGGTTTCAAAAGAATGTCACGCGCGGTGCAGGTGCAAAATGCTCCGGTTAACCTCGGCATCCTTGCCCTGGAAGAAGAAAACACAAGGCTTGGAGAAGTGCAGATTGTAGGCCGGGCACAGTTGGGTGAACAGAAAGGTGACACATCACAGTTTAATGCTAAAGCTTTTAAAACCGCTCCAGATGCCAGCGCCGAAGAACTTGTAACGAAGATGCCGGGTGTGGTGGTGCAGGATGGTAAAATTCAAGCCCAGGGCGAGGATGTGCAGCAGGTCATGATTGATGGAAAGCGCTTTACAGGCAACGATGTGAGCACGGCTATCCGTAACATATCTGCTGACATGGTGGAGAATGTACAAATCTTTGACGGACAGAGCGACAGAGCAGCTTTCAGTGGCTTTGACGATGGCAACCGTGTGAAAACAATCAACTTTACGACAAAGAAAATTGCCCGCCAGGGATACACTGGTAAAGTGTCAGCAGGATATGGCACTGACGAGCGCTATATGGTTGGGGCCAGTGTAAACTACTTCAATAACAACAGAAGAATTACCGTTACCGGCCTTACCAACAACATCAACTTATCTGATTTCTCTATCGGAGAAACACCTGGTGGTGGTATGAGAGGTCGCAGAGGCTGGGGCGGTGGTAGCCCTACTGGTATCATTAACACCGACAACTTTGGCATTAACTATACCGATACCTGGGGTAAGAAAATAGAAATTAGTGGTAACTATAACTATACTGATCGCAGCATAGTAAACAACCAGTTCAGGTTGAGGGATTATGTAAATAGCGACACTACTTACCTTGAAAATAGCATTAACAACGACTCAGACAAGAGCCATAGCCTTAACTTCAGGCTTCAGTACAACATGAATGAGAACAACAGATTACTCATTACTCCTCGCCTGACCATACAGCAAAACAACAGCCTGACCGAGCGGTATGCCAATACGTTTGTAGGCACAGATACACTTACTAATTCAAGAAACTCTAACTTTGATGAAAGAGACAACTTAAACTTCAGTAACAACATTCTCTATTCACATCGCTTTGGTAGTTCAGGTAGAATACTGACAACAGAGTTTAACACCAGCTACAGCACAACCAACGGTGATACATACCAGTCTGAGAACACACAGAACCTGGTTAACCCTGGCGAAAACGTATTGAGAAACCAGTACATCAACCTGGACAGAAACAACCTGGCATGGTCTGGTAATGTAGATTATTCGCAGCGTTTGGGCGAAAAGTCTCGCCTGCAGGTAGAATATAATATTGCCAACCAGAACAATGATTCAGACAAGAAAGCCTACAATCGATTAACCGAAGAAGGTGCGTACAGCAGCGAGCCGATTGCATTCCTAAGCAACACGTTTGAAAGCACCTACCTTTCGCAGCGTGTAGGCCCAAGCTACCAGTACAGAGACGATAAGATCAGGTTCCAGCTTAATGCCCGTTACCAATATGCCACCCTGAGAAGCGACAGAGAGTACCCTGTAAGCTATCCGCTGAAGCGTAACTTCTCTAACGTGCTTCCTTCAGCTGAGTATGAGTATAAGTTCTCAGACAACAGCAACCTGAACATTAGCTACCGCACTAACACCAATGTTCCTTCTGTAGATGACTTACAGGGTGTGCTGGATATCTCAAATCCACTTCAGCCAAGAATAGGCAACCCAGCTTTGGAGCAGGACTTCCAGAACAGAGTAAACGTGCGTTTCAGAAGATTCAACCCTGAAAACAACCACGCATTTTTTATGGGTGTGTTCGGTACGATTACGCAAAACTATATTGGTAACAGCGTGTACACCCGTGGTATTCCGGAAGAATTTACAGATGGATATGAATTGCAGCCGGGTGCCCGCCTCAGCAGACCTGTAAACATGGATGGCTACTGGAATGTTAGATCCTTCTTTAACTATGGCCAGCCGCTACACTTTATCAGTTCTAACTTCAATGCTTTTGGCTCAGTAGGCTACTCCAGAATACCAGGTATGATTGATGAAGAGGTGAACTATGCTAACAATACTAACTTTAGAGCTGGCATAACACTAAGCAGCAACATTAGCGAGAAGGTTGATTTTAACATTTCTACCAGCTCCAGCTATAACATTATAGAGAATACCCTGCGAACCAACCAGAACAATAATTACTTTACGCAGAGCACTAACGTGCGCTATAACTGGATTCTCTGGCAAGGCTTAGTATACCGCACTGAGTTGAACCACCAGTATAACTCTGGACTTTCCAATGGCTTAGACAAGAGCTTTGTGCTTTGGAACATGAGCATTGGCAAGAAAGTGTTTAAGAACCAGCAGGGTGAGATTAGCCTTAGCGTAAACGACTTACTAAAGCAAAATATAAGCGTGCAGCGTAATGTCTTCTCTGATTATGTGGAAGACGTGCAGTCAAGTGTTTTACAGCGCTTCTTTATGGTAACCTTCACGTATAACATCCGCAAATTTATTGGCGGTGAGGCTCCGGCCACGGAAGAGCAAAGAGGCAACTGGGGCGGACGCCGCAACTAGAATTATAAAATTTCTAAGTATAAAAGCCCGCAGCTAATGCCAGCTGCGGGCTTTTTGTTTGATCAGATCTGCTGCAATACTAGGTTTTGAATTCATCTACTTAACAAACTCATCCAGTCTACGCAGCTTCATGTCAGGTGCGTTTTCCAGCAGGTGCTTTAGTATGGGCACATGCCCTGCTCCTACCAGTACCAAAAAGCGGTCGTTTTTTTCGGCGAGGCGCTGCAGGTTAGAGAACATCCTGATGTTGCGGTTATACCACCTTGTTATAAAACCATCTGCTCCTGCGGGTTCTGTATCTGTGCCGATGCGGGAGTATACCAAGTACACGCCATGGCTTGTCCGCAGTGTTTCATCAGCGTTCATCAGGAGCAAATACTCCTTTAGAGGCATTCGTTTGGAAACTGTGTCGTCGTAGGCAAAAAACTGGTTATACCTGTCGTCCCAATCTTTCACCAGCGGCTCCCCAAGTTCATATTGTTTTGCCATCCAGGCAGAGTCCTTCTGGGCAAGCGAGAAGCGGAAAGGCTCGGCATCAAAGGCATAAACTTTCTTCTGCTGCAGCTGCTTTGCCAGCCTAAAGCCGATCTGGTAGGTTTCATCGCGCTTAGCTTTCAAGTCATCTGGCTTAAAGTTGCTGAACATCTCATCCAGCTTTGCCTGCGCACTCGCGGGATACTCCACCACAATTTTGGTTGGTTTATACTTGGCAAGCAAATCCGTTAATTCCTGTACCTGCTTCTGCCGCTCTTGCGAGAGTATATCCACCTGCATGCTTTCATCCGTTTTATAAGCGTCCAAACCAGGGTAGTTAAAATGGAACAGGCCAAGCAACAGTACCTCTGCCTTCACCAGCGAGTCTGGAAAAATCTGCTTTACGCGCTTCTCCACTTGCTTTATGTTTAGCTTTTGAGCCTCTGAGACGTTAGCTATACTTAGCATAACCAGTAAAAGTATACATAGCTTTTTCATGTTCATATATTGATTAGGTCTGAATTTATAGCCTGCCTTCTTCGTCGCTTGAGCCAGTGCGGCGGCTGCGGGCAGTTCGTACTTTCTTATTGCCAAACTTATAGTCGAAGGTGAGGTTAAGGCGGCGGCTCTCCCACTGGTTTTGCCAGTACATATCCACGTTTCCATACTTCAGCGTGCCTCTGAATTTATTGGTGTTAAACACATCCCGCAGCTTTAGACTTAGGGTGGCTTTGCCATCCATAAAGGTTTTTTTAGCGCCCAGGTCTATCTGCAGGTTTGACTTCGTGTAGAATAGGCCCTGTACCGAAGGAGAGCCATAGTAGCCCGAGAGTTGCAGTTTATAATCTTTGGGCAGGTTAAAGTTCTGATCTGCACTAACCGTCCAGCTGAACTGAGAGCTATTAAAGTCAACCTCCTGCACAGCCGAAGAAACGGTTGCGTAAGCTCCCTCCACCTGTAGCGTTGAAGTCCACCAGTCTTTGAGAGGTAAAGTGCCGCCGCTGCTGGCGCTGAGGTAAGTAGATTTGCCCAGGTTTTCAGGTCTGCTGATGCTCACCTTTGTTTCGTCGTTCTGCGTGATAACGTTTGATACAAAGTTGTTGGTCTCCAGGTAGCTTAGGCTTAGCAGCTGGAAGCTTTTGTAAGTATAGCTTGCCTGTAGCGAGTTCGAGAATGATGGCTGCAGAAATGGATTACCTTGTAAAGCAGTATAAGGATCTGAGAAGAAAGTAAAGGGGTTTAGGCTGCTGTAAGAAGGGCGGCTGATACGGCGACTATAAGAAGCTGATAACTGATTATTGTCATTGGCGCTGTAGCTGATGAACACGCTTGGGAAGAACTTTAGGTAATCTAGGTCTACTGGCTCGCCTGTGGTTGCTGAACGACCTTCGGCAATGGTTTGCTCTGCTCTTAGTCCGGCTTTCACGCTCAGCTTTTCACCAATGTTCCGGCTCAAACTCAGGTAGGCTGCGTAAATGGTTTCGTCATAGTTAAAGCTATTGGTGCGTTTCACATCATTAACCCAGCCCTGCTCCTGCTGCTCTTCAAACCTGATATTACTGTTGTTGCTTACCCAGCTGGTTTTTACGCCTGCCTCGGCTTTGTAGCCCTTGCCAAACGGGTGCACATAATCAGCTTTAAGAGACTTTATACTTGCCGCTGCCCCACTAAAGCTGCGTAACTGAGAAGGCGCCTGAGTAGCTGCGCCTGTAGCATTAAAGAAGTTATTTGTAAACTGATCAGCTGCTTCACCGCTGTAGTTAACATAATCCGCGTCAAAGCTTAGCGAGCGACCTGTGCTGTCGATATCATACTTATAGTTCAGGTTTAGGCTATAGTTGTCAGTGCTGGCTTCTTTTGGGTTACGCATGCTCATGCTTCCAAAAGCGTCCCCTTTTGTATCATAGTTGACCGAGTTACTGGTGGTAAGTGCTTCCTCTGGCGAAGCATAACCTTTTGCCATCACGCCAATTGTATGCTTCTTGCTGATGAAGTAATCGGCACCTGCGGAGAGGTTATAGCTTTTAGTTACCGGGTGCCAGTAATTTACCTGGTTGTAGAGGCTGTCGTTGATCGTGCGTCTCATAGTCAGGCGGTTAAAGGAGTTGTAGTGGCCGGCATTCAAACGGGTGAAGAAGCTCACTTTACCGGTGTTATAGTTCAGGTTCAGGCCTCCCCATACTTTCTCATACTTGCCCTGTCCTACACCAATAGTTGCTGTGCCGTTCATTCCCAACGTCTCATCTCTTTTCAGTAGGATATTGATGATACCTGCTGTTCCGGCTGCATCGAAGGAAGCTGGCGGGTTGGACATCAGCTCCACTTTGCTTACTGCCGAGGCTGGCAGTGACTTCAGGTAGCTCTGCAATTCGGCTCCAGACATGTAAGTCATCTTGCCGTTGATCATCACGTTGACGCTGCCGCTGCCCCTGAAGATGATGTTGTCATCCTTATCCAGCCGCACACCTGGCGCATACTTTAGCACCTCCAGGGCATTGTCGCCTGCTGTGTTCAGTTGCTCCACGTTCATAATCACACGGTCTGCTTCCTGCTGCAACAACGGCTTCTGCCCTTTTACCACTACCTCCTGCAGTGCATTTGTCTTTTCCTGCATGTTGATAGTCGGCACCTGCACGTCCTGCTGCTTTACCTCTACCGCTATACTTTGCGCAGATGCAAATCCTACCATCAAAGCTTTCACGCTATACATACCGGGTTTAACCTGGGAAAAAGCATAATTACCAGCAGCATCTGTCATCTCAGAGGCTACCACCGCCGAGTCTGGCAAGTGCAGGAGTATTACCGATACATAGTCCAGCGGCTTTTGCGTGCCTGCATGGGTGATGGCTCCTTTAACAGTTGCGCCTGTTTGTGCCCAGGCAGTTATCACAATAAAGCACATGGCTATAACCAAGGTTATACTTCTGAAGGTCTTTATTCCTTTGTCGCTTTTCGCAGTAGTGGTGGTAACTGTGTTATTCATGGCTCAGGTGTTTTAGTGCGTTAATCTTGAGCCAAAGGTGCAGCAAGTATACTAGTGTAGGAATTAAACTATCCCAACCACTCAAAACGTTATCCCAATCCGAAAAAAGCAGGCAAATACAAGCCGTAACTGCAAAAGCGTGGGTTGGTATCGCAAAACAAGGGGTTGGGATAAAAAACGTGCGGTTGCGTGAAGAACTTCTTAGCTTTATTACATGAATGCAACACAAAAGAAGATCGGGCTGCACCTGCTGGGCTGGACACTCTACATCGGCTATACTTTAGTTGGCTACTTCCTCTATAACTGGGACTATAGGGCTCTTCTATTAAGTCTAAGCCAGGATGTGCTGCACCTGGTAGAGTTCTATATCTGCTACCTGCTGGTTTTTCCGCTTTGGATGAAGTATAGAAAGTGGCTGATTATACTAGTAGGTGTTGTGGGCACCATGGTGCTTTATACTGCCCTGCGCTATACTATTGAGGAAGTACTTTTTCAGCACTTCTTCAGCTTCAGCAACTATAGCGCCGGAACCACACTTTCTTATTACATTTTCGATAACCTGTACTGGGCTATGCCTGGCATATTTTTAGGAGCCGTAGTCTGGGCATTCGAGGCTACGCTAGAAAAAGAACGTGAGAACCGCACACTAAAGCAAGAGAAAACGCAGGCAGAGCTGGCCTTCCTGAAAACGCAGATCAACCCGCACTTTCTGTACAACTCTCTAAACTATTTATACTCGCTTGCTTATCCCGTTTCTGACAAGCTGGCCGATGCCATCATTAAACTATCGGACCTGATGCGCTATATGCTGTACGAGAGCAAAGACGGCAGAGTGGAACTCCAGAAAGAGGTGGATTACCTGCACAACTATATCGATATTTACCGCCTGCGCTTTGAGAATAATTTCTTCGTGAACTTCAATATTCAAGGCCATGTAAACGGGCAGCGGGTGCCATCTTTGGTGCTGATTCCCTTTGTAGAAAATGCCTTGAAGCATGGTGTGGTAGACGATGCCACAGCGCCAGTAAACATAAGCCTGCAGCTCATAAATAATAGTTTATACTTTGGTGTAAGCAACCGCATCAACCAAAGTCAGAAAGACCACACCACCGGCATTGGACTGGCCAACATCCGCCGTCGCCTGGAACTGCTCTACCCGAACCAATATACCTTGGAAACAAGGGAAGACGGTAAGCAATACCAGACAAGACTGAAGCTGGAAGATATCTGAATCAGGATTTTCAGGATGTGTATGGATGTACAGGATTAAAAAGATCTT
>NZ_JBHTLD010000098.1:0-17338 GCF_042678745.1 Pontibacter rugosus
AGAAATTATATTCACATAGCACATGGCAGAAAGTATGACTATTTTGATCGCTGAGGACAGCTCTGTTATCCTGAACCTGACCAAGAAGATCCTAGAACTACAGAACTATAAGATTCTGGTAGCTAAAAATGGCGGAGAGGTTATAAAGCAGGTAGAATCAAACAAAATCGATGCAATTTTAATGGACCTGAACATACCTGTTAAAAGCGGTATGGATTGCACCAAAGAAATTCGCGCACACGAAAACCCAGAGATCTCTCAAATTCCGATCATAGCTGTAACTGGCAATGCCAACAACTATAGCATGGATGATTTTAAAGCTGCAGGTATCAATGACTACCTGCCTAAGCCATTGGATTTTGACCTGCTGGTAAAGACAGTTAAGAAGCACACTATTAAGTAAATGGAGTTAAAGTACACACGGCCATTTCTAAGCAAGTTGGAGGATATTTTTGCAGAATCGGATTTTGTACTGCGCTATGAAAAAGGCAGCTTCAAAGCCGGTTATTGTGTGCTGAAAGATATGAAAGTGGCAGTAGTGAACAAGTACTACAGCCTGGAAGGCAAAATAAATTGCCTGTACGATATCCTCCGTACTATTTCAGTGGATGAAAGCCGACTGAGTGAAAAAACCAGGAAGCTTTATCTGGAAATCTGCAATCAGGAGAACGTCAATTGAAAATAACATTACTAGGCACAGGCACCTCGCAAGGCGTACCGGTCATCGGGTGCACTTGCGAGGTTTGCCGGTCTGTAGACTACCGCGATAAGCGACTTCGTGTTTCCGTACACCTGGAGGTGGATGGCAAGAGTATCATTATTGATTCTGGCCCCGATTTCAGGCAGCAGGTACTGCGTGAGCGTATCACCAAGCTTGATGCACTTGTGTTTACGCATGAGCATAAAGACCACACAGCGGGACTTGATGACATACGTGCCTATAATTTCCTGCAGCGCAAAGACATGCCGCTGTTTGCCGAAGAGCGTGTCCTGAACCAGCTGAAGCAGGAGTTCTCCTATATTTTCTCAGACTATAAGTATCCGGGTATACCACAGGTACAACTGCACCCCATCACCAACACGCCATTTGAAGTAGAGGGAATTCTTTTCACTCCTATTCGGGTGATGCACTACAAGTTACCTGTTTTCGGGTTTCGTATAGGAGACTTCAGCTACATTACGGATGTTAACTTTATCTCTGAGGAAGAACTAGACAAGGTGAGAGGTTCTAAGGTAATTGTGCTGGATGCCCTGCGCCACGAGCCGCATATTTCACACTTCTCCCTTCAGGAGGCCGTTGAGATATTGCAGGAACTAAAGCCTGAGAAAGCGTACTTAACGCATATCAGCCACCTGATGGGCCTACACCGTGAAGTAGAAGAAATGCTGCCTGATTTTATCCACCCAGGTTACGACGGCCAGCAAATAGAACTATAGCACCTGCTGAGAATTGAAAATTCAGAATCAAAAATTATAAATGACGAGCATCGGGTATGTAGGGCTGAAAATTCGTAATTCGTAATTCGTAATTCGTAATTCGTAATTCGTAATTCGTAATTCGTAATTCTAAACGTGCATCTCAATTACTATTTTATACGACAGCTAACAAATGCCCTGCGCCCAACACTACTGGGATTGCAGGCCATTACTGCGTTTAGCCAAAACAAGGACGAGCTGATACTAGGCTTTGCCGGCCAGGATAAGGAAGTATACGTCCGGGCACAGTTGTCTTCTCATTTCACCTCTCTCTCCTTTCCCTCCGACTTTAGAAGAGCACGCGCCAACAGTGTAGAGCTGATGCAGGAAATGCAGGGGCAAACTGTTCAAGAGGTGGTGCAGCATTTAAACGAACGTAGTTTCTACCTATCACTCTCCAACAACTATATACTGCTTTTCAAGCTTTTCGGCAACAGATCCAACATCGTGCTTTACAAGCAGAAAGAGGCAGTTGAGCTGTTCCAGCATAAGTTTGCTGCCGATGCCGAACTGGCTCCCTTACAGATGGATCGCCAGCTGCAGCAGAATTTTGAGGCTTTTGCGGCGGCAAACGGAAACCTGCGCAAAATTTACCCCACTTTCGGAGATTTACCTCCCTTGTACCTCGAAAAGCAAAACTACAGCACAGCCAGTTTAGAGGCAAAGTGGGAAATGGTGCAAAACATGCTGGAAGTGCTGGAGAGCCCGGATGCATACTACATCATTCGTTTAGAGGGAAAACTACGGCTATCACTCTTGCCGATGGGTGATATTTTGCATACCTACTCCGACCCGATAGAGGCACAAAATAGCTACACCCGCTTATACTTATCTGAAACGGGTTTTGAACGGCAGTACGAACAGGCAAAGCAGCAGTTGGAGCGCAAGCGGCATGTGACGCAAACCGTTATGGACCAAAGTGCAAAGAAGCTGCAGGAGTTGCGCCACGATCGCTCCTACTCCCAGACTGCTGATGTGCTTATGGCAAACCTTACCAATATACCCCCACGGGCTACAGAAGTAACCCTCTATGACTTCTACACCGACCAATCCCGCACCTATAAGCTAAAGCAGACCGAATCGCCGCAGAAGGCTGCTGAGCGCGTTTACCGTAAAGCAAAAAACCAACATGTGGAGGTAAAGCAGCTGGAAGAAAAAGTGGAAAGAAAGCTGGAGGAGCTTATTGTACTGGAAGATGCGTTGCAGTCGCTGGCAGAGGTGCAGGATTACAAACAGCTAAAGCTATACTTACGCGACTATAACCACTTGCTCGGCAGCAAACAGCAGGAACAGCAGCAAATTCCTTTCCGGGTCTTTGAGAGCGAAGGCTTTAAAATACTGGTAGGCAAAAGCGCCCGCAACAACGATGAGCTAACACAACGCCATACGTACAAAGAAGATATCTGGCTCCATGCCAAAGATGTTTCAGGGTCTCATGTAATTATAAAGCACCAAGCTGGCAAAACTGTTCCTGCTACCGTACTCGAAAAAGCGGCCAAACTTGCAGCTTTCTACAGTAAGCGCAAATCAGACAGCCTATGCCCTGTTATGTATACGCCAAAAAAATGGGTACGTAAGCCTAAAGGGTCTGCCCCAGGTGCCGTAGTAGTGGAGCGCGAGCAAGTGATGCTGGTGCAGCCGGAGAATCCTTTTGCGTCCTCAGCTAAATAGCTTTAGATACTAGCATCAGGACCTAGGACTTTCCCTGTTCCAGTGCCTGTATACTCTTTCTCTACTTATACGCACACCCTCTTATACTTCTAACCCTGAAAGGGACGCCTATAAAAACAAAAAAGCCCCATTCAGTTAAGAATAGAGCTTTTGATGTGCGCGCGGGGAGATTCGAACTCCCACACCCGAAGGCACCACCCCCTCAAGATGGCGTGTCTACCAATTTCACCACGTGCGCAGGTAAAATGTGGATGCAAAAGTAAAGAGGGGTTTTGAATATTCCAAAGACAGTCTCTTAAAATTTACGCCTTCCCATTTTTCATCTTCAAAAGCTGTTAAAGAAGAACCAACGCCTACGAGTTATTGTTAGCCTTACAAATTTCAGCCTTTTAGAGGAATCAGTAAAATTTATAAACAACAGCGGCACTATTTAGCTTTATATTAAGAAGCCGCTACAATTTTACACTATTCTATGTACCTGCTGTACAAGAATATACGCACCCTATTTACATTAAAGGGCATTGTAAAAGATGAAGTATGAGTATAGAGATAAGGGGATTATCGAAGGTTTTCGGCAAAAAGCCTGTACTGCAGGATATAGATGTCACCATTGCACCTGGCCAGATCTACTGCCTGCTTGGTAAAAATGGCGTGGGCAAAAGCACGTTTCTTAACTGCATTCTGGATTTAGTAAAGCCCGGAAGCGGCAGCATTAGCCTTTTCGGAAAAGATTACCACAAGCACCAGCTAGAGGTAAAACAGAACCTAGGAGCCTTATGCGAAGACAATCCCCTTATCGAGGAATTTTCAGGTATCGAGTACCTCACCTTCATATCTAAGTTGTATGGGTTATCTCCTTCAGATGCTGAAACGCGTATCAACAGCCTGGTCAACTACTTCTTTACGGATAAAGAATCGTTGCACAAAAATGTAGGGGGCTACTCTACCGGCATGAAAAAAAAGGTAGGCATAGCCGCTGCTATGCTTCACAAGCCACAGGTGCTGCTGCTGGATGAGCCGTTTACCGGACTTGACCCTATTGCTGCACAATTGCTGGTGCAACTCATTAGGAGCTACCGCAGCCCCGAGCGTGTTATACTTATTTCGTCTCACGACCTGAATTATGTTGAGAAAATAGCCACACACATTGGCGTTCTGAACGATGGCAGGTTGATGTATAATGGCTCGCTGCAAGAGTTCACTATGAACGGAGAACACCTGATAGACCAGGCGCTGTTTCAGCTACTGCTACCGCACCACAATCCTGAAACTAACCTGGACTGGATGTTTTCTTAACAGTCTATTCCGATTGCTAAGAAAGTCCCTTCAAACAAATCAACCCATCGCCTCTGCCTTTTACCTGAATCACATGGACCTGATCTTATTTTGTTGCCGTGCCCGCATCAAAAACTTTTTTAACCAAAAAAGCCTTAAGAACGTGTGGCTGCTAATGCTGGGCGTGGTGCTGGCAGGCGTCTATAGCTGGATATTTGCCTTTTTGCTTCGTCAGGCACACCAGGGCCATTTATCTTTGAATACTCATCAGGTGCTGGAGTATGCCAACTTGTTTTTGCTGGCTATTATCATTTTAAAAGGTTTTTTCCCGGCTTATGTTCCCAAATCAAACCTGATTCCTCCAATTTACCCCATATCGGCTTTACAGCGCTTCCGCACAGAACTACTCGTCGAGCTGGTGTCTCCGTTTTACTTTGTACTGCTTAATTTCCTGTTCCTGCTTTATTTATCTTCTTCGCATTATACAGGGCTTCATTTTCTGCAGAGCATACTGGTTTTAATTACTGCACATGTTACGTTGCGCTCGCTGCAGCTGTTTGTGGAGCGTAAAATGCGGTGGCGAAGTATAAACTTTTATTCTGCGGTTGTCATGGCCTTAGCGTTTATTGCCTTGCAGGCACGTGTGCCTATGTTTAGGCCAGTGGCAGACTGGTGGATGCTGGCAGTAAACATAGCTGCGCTTGGTTTCTTTGTTTCTGCCAACTTTCTGCTGGAGCTAGCTGCTGCAGAACCCCGTTCAAAAGAAGTAAACCATCATGCTGGTGCCCGCAGGAGTCTTAACTGGCGCCTGTTTAAAAACCATAAGCTGGTAAAGCAGATGCTCATTTTTGGCTTAGTGTTCAAGATTGTCATTTTGGGACTGGATGCATTCGTGTATGTACACAAAGAGAAGCACATTTTAGATGAAATCTCCACGCTCTGGCTATTTGTAGGTCCGCTTATTATCTACTCCTATGTATTTAATAACCTATGGGGCTTTTACCGTAATGTGTGGCTATCCATAGAGCGCTCAAGTAATAAAGCGGGAGATTTGATAAAGTTTACGCTGCAACTGCTGTGCCTCCCCCTCCTGCTGGATGCCGCAATCACGTTTGTGTATGTAGCTTTATTTAATCAGCAGCAAGCGCTCTTCACCGTTTGGATATATGTAGGCGGTATCCTATTGCTTACCCCTTTAAGCATTGTAGCTTCCATTACAAGCCCTAAAACTGTAAAAGGCGGTCTTTTCAGCTTCAGCTCTAAAACGTCAACGCTGTTTAACTTTCTATCAATCGGTCTTTTTGGAATGCTGTTTTTGCCTATCCTACACCCCCTCCTTTACCTGCTTTACCCGCTTTTGATAGGCGGCGCTATGTTTGCAATGGTAGCCGTGTTAAAAGAGTATCCGAAGTATAAGTATAAATTGTTTGAAGTACATTTTAAGGCAGACTAGACTCCTGCCTCAGCTCCTATGTGCTTAATCCTGTAAGGGTTTGCTAGCATGGCCAATAATACCCCTCCTGAAAAAACTGCTTCAACTTTTCATAGGCTTGGCAGGTTAGGGGTTTTAATTTTTACCTAGAAGATGATTCGATGCTAAAGCCTTATAAACCTGATGCACTAAGAAAGGCTTGAGAGGGATAGTAGTGGGGTTAAATAAAAAAAGCCACTCGTTTAAGAGTGGCTTTTTGTGATCCCGCTGGGATTCGAACCCAGGACCCATACATTAAAAGTGTATTGCTCTACCAGCTGAGCTACAGAATCGGTACTATGTTTGTTTCCCTATTGGGAGTGCAAAGATAAAAGCTTATTTCAGAATTTCAAAATTATTTTTTCTTCACATGCTCACCTTCTTAGAGGAAGGAAAGAAAAAGCCTCTCGATTAGGAAAGGCTTCAGCTTTCTATTGTGATCCCGCTGGGATTCGAACCCAGGACCCATACATTAAAAGTGTATTGCTCTACCAGCTGAGCTACAGAATCTTTTTATTATCTTGCAAACTCAAAGCGTTTCCCTGAATTGCGATGCAAAACTAACATCTAAGTTTTTAAATGCAAAACATCTTATCTAAAATATCTGCCTTTCTAGTTATTTTTTTGGCAGTTTTACCGGAACCGTCTTACGCTCAAGCAGATAATTTAACACTAGCTAAAGCAGATTCTTTGTTTCTGACGCAGTACTATTCCGAAGCTTTCGAATTATACGAGCAGATACTAGAAGAGGAGCAGTATTATTCCCCGCAAATGCTTCTAAAGATGGCTTATATCAAAGAGGGCTTGCACGACTACACCGATGCCATGTACTACCTGCACATGTTTTATACCAAAGAGCCCAGCAGGTCTACGCTTAAAAAGATGGAGGAGCTTGCTCAGGTGCATCGCCTGCAAGGGTATGAGTACAGCGATTTACAGTTTTTTAAAACACAGTTCAGCAAATATTACATGCGCCTGCTGGAGGCCATGCTTTTAATTGCCGTTGTTACAGTAACCGTCGTGCTGATTTTACTGCGCAGGGGGCGTCGCTTTGATAAGCCTTTTAAAATCGGGCTAACCGTATACCTGCTGTTTATACTTTACTATGTCAACTTCCTGAGTTTGGGAGAGGCAGGCATTATCCGAAACGACCATGTAGCCATCATGTCAGCCCCTTCAGCGGGCGCCAACTGGATGGCCACGGCATCTCAAGGACATAAAGTACCCATCACGGGCGAGCAGGATATTTGGTATGAGATAAAATGGAAAGGCGAAAAAGCCTATATACGCAAAAGCAACTTACTGGAACTGCCGTAGTTATTCTAACAAAAGGCCAATCTGACAAAAGACAAAGGACAATAGAATAAAAGACTTATTCTATCTCAAATCTTTAGCGCAAGCAGGAAGCTCAAAAGCTCCTTTGTCTTTTGTCTAAAAGTCCTTTATCTAGTTTTTCTTCAGCGGAGAGTCTTTCTCCTTAGCCATTACATCGTACACCAGCTTATCTGCCAGGCTTGGGAACAGTTTGTTAACCCATACCGCCAGCTTCCCTTGTGTCGTCATTACCAGGTCGCGTTTGCGCTTGATGGTGGCATGAAGGATGCGGTCTGCCACTTCCTCGGCGCTCATCATCTTCCCTTCTTCTCGTGGCGTTTCCCCTTGCTGCTGCCCATCTGCTGCCAGCGCTGTATTCCGGATATTGGAAGCAGTAAAGCCCGGGCATGCTAGCAGCACGTGCACGCCGGAATACAGCAGCTCGGTACGCAGCGTTTCCAGAAAGCCATGCATGGCAAACTTAGAGGCCGAATAGCCTGTGCGAGCGGGTAAACCACGGTAGCCTGCTATCGAAGAAACACCTACAATAGAACCCTTTGCTGCCTTAATGTGTGGCAAGGCAAACTTTGTAGTATAAACTGTTCCCCAGAAATTTGTATCCATCAGCTTTCGCAGCACCTCCAGGTCCAGGTCCTCAAACAGCGCCCGCATTGATATACCAGCATTGTTGATGAGCACATCCAGCTTCCCATACCGGGCAATAGTTTGTGCTACCATTTGCTGGCATTGCTCCTCCACACTTACATCAGCCTGAATTGGTAGGTTATCAATGCCAGCAGCCTGAAGCTCTGCAGCAGTCTGCTCCAGCCCCTGCGGATTGCGGCCGGAAAAGGCCACCTTTGCCCCTGCCCTGCCAAAAGAAAAAGCCAATGCTTTGCCTATTCCTGATGTGCCACCTGTAATGAGGACTACTTTATCTTTCATGTGCTTCCTGTTTCTATCCTGAAAATCCCTGCAAATATAAGTTTTCTGACGGATTGACCGTCACCTGCCTGTGCACAACCACTGCTTACGCTTAACCTTGTATATTATGTCTCTTTAAAATTTTGTAATTTTGCAGCACTGTGAGAAATAAGAGCAAGAAGCCGAAATTCGAAATACTCGAAAATATCAAAATCGAGGAAATGGTGGCCGAAGGTAAATGCCTGGCACGCCATAATAATATGGTGATTTTTGTGGCTGGCGTAGCACCCGGCGACGTAGTAGACCTGCGCATCACCCGTAAGAAAAAAAGTTTTCTAGAGGCGGAGGCTGTAGCCTTCCATTCGCTGTCTGATTTGCGTGTGCAGCCTTTCTGCGAGCATTTTGGCACCTGTGGCGGCTGTAAGTGGCAACACATAGGCTACGATACTCAGTTATACTTTAAACAAAAGCAGGTAAAAGATAACCTGGAGCGCATAGGCAAAGTGCCGCTGCCCGAATTCGATCCTATACTTGCCTCTGGTAAAACACGCTATTACCGTAACAAGCTGGAGTATACTTTCTCTAATAACGGTTGGCTAACCAAAGAGCAGATTAGCTCTGGGGAGGAATTTGACCGCAACGCCCTTGGTTTTCATATACCGGGCCGGTTTGATAAAATACTCGACATCAAGCATTGCTACCTGCAGCCTGATCCTTCTAATGCGATTCGTCTGGAGGTAAAGAACTACGCCCGCGAAAACAACCTGCCCTTTATCGATCTTGTGAAGCATGTGGGTTACATGCGCAACCTGATCATACGCACAGCCAACACAGGCGAGCTGATGGTGATTGTGCAGGTGTTTGAGGATAGACCAGAAGAGATGAAAGCGCTGATGGAGCACTTAGCTACTACCTTTCCAGAGATTACTTCGCTACAGTATGTGGTTAACTCCAAAGGCAATGAAACATTCCATGACCTGGAGGTAGTTTGCTATAAAGGCTTGCCGTATATACACGAAGACATGGAAGGCATTAAGTTTCGGGTGGGGCCAAAGTCTTTCTATCAGACCAATGCCGATCAGGCGTACGAACTTTACAAGAAGACGCGTGAGCTAGCCAACCTGACGGGCAATGAGCTTGTATACGACCTTTACACAGGCGCAGGCACCATTGCTAACTTTGTGGCCCATCAGGCGCGTGAGGTAATCGGCATAGAGTATGTGCCGAGTGCCATCGAAGATGCAAAGATCAATTCGCAGATCAACAACATCACGAACACCACGTTTTACGCAGGTGACATGAAGGATATTTTGTCTGATGAACTGATTGTACGCCACGGCCGGCCAGATGTAGTAATCACAGACCCGCCACGTGCCGGCATGCATGAGGATGTGGTAAATAAGTTGCTGGAAGTTCATCCCAACCGCATTGTATACGTAAGCTGTAACCCAGCCACGCAGGCCCGCGATGTGGAATGGCTTTCTGCCAAGTATGACGTAACCCGAGTGCAACCCGTGGACATGTTCCCGCAAACGCACCACGTAGAAAATATTGTATTGTTAACAGCTAGATAGATGTTAGACGCTAGATATTAGATGCTAGATTTTAGACTAGTGCTTCAGAACAGAACTTCTAGTTCTTTTGCGTCATTATGAATTATGATTACAAAGTCTAAATTCTAACACCTAACGTCTAGTATCTCAAAAAGAAGTATGGAAAACGATCCGGAACTGAACGGTAAATATCTCGGTACTATTTCAAAGGATTTTGTAGTGGTAGCCGAAACGCTGAAAGAAGCATCCTATCAGGTGCGTAAGCGTAAGATTTCTGATTTCCCGATTTTTGTGTTCAGTCGTACGCAGCTGCCGGTTGGCTCTGTGTTTCTGGCCAAAGAAGAAGCAGCACTGGAGTGGCACATCAACGCCTCTTACCTGGAGGATTTTGTGAGCCGCCAACTGGTTGTAGAAGAAAAGGAAGAAGAGTTTAAAGCTGCTTACAAAGACCCCGATGAGTACTGCTGCTTATTCGTAGTAGACGGCGACTTCCAGAACTTTGTGTTTATTCCGTTTCCGGAAGATTGAGTTTAGATACTAGACATTAGATTTTAGACGCTAGACTTTTTCATGAATTAGCAGTAACAGAAAAACAAAAGAGGAAGCCTTAGGGCTTCCTCTTTTGTTTTAGTCTAAAGTCTAGAATCTAATATCTAGCGCCTTAAAAGTGGCTCCACCCCTGCGCTTTTAACGGAAACACCTGACCAGATTTGGTGGCAAGGTTTACACCTTCGCTTTCTTCGGTAATGCTGCCGATGATGGTAATATCGGGGTGGTTTTTCAGTTCATCGTAAGCAGCGAGAGGCACTGTAAAGAGCAGTTCATAATCTTCGCCGCCGTTCATGATGCAGGTAAGCGGATCAATGTTAAACTCCACAGCCGTTTCCAGCATCTGGCTGTCGGCTGGCAAGTTATCTTTGTATACAACGGCTCCCACCTTAGACTGGCTACAGATGTGAAATAACTCAGAAGCCAGTCCATCGGAAATATCAATCATAGCGGTTGGTTTAATGCCACGCTCGCGCAGGTCGTAGATCACGTCCATGCGGGCCTCCGGGCGCAACTGCCGACCTACAATATACTGCTTGTCATCCAGCTCCGGCTGCATATCCGGGTTAGCGATAAAAGCTTGCTTCTCGCGTTCCAAAATCTGTAAGCCCATATAAGCCGCTCCCAAGTCGCCGGTTACGCAAACCAGGTCATTTACTTTTGCTCCGCTGCGGTATACTACCTGCTCGGACGTAGTCTCTCCTATGGCGGTTATACTTATAATCAAGCCTGAATTAGAGGAGGTGGTATCGCCGCCAACAAGGTCTACTTTATAGTTGTCGCAGGCTAGCTTAATGCCTTCATACAGCTCTTCTACCGCCTCTACTGTAAAGCGCGCGCCTACCGCTATATTAACCGTAATCTGTGTGGGTGTGGCATTCATAGCCGCAATATCAGACACGTTTACAGCGACAGCTTTATAGCCAAGGTGTTTCAGCGGACAAAAAGTCAAATCGAAATGCACCCCCTCCAGCAGCATGTCTGACGAGACAACCAACTGCTTCTGCTTCGGCTCCAGCACAGCCGCATCATCGCCAATACCTTTAATGGTTGACTCCTGCTGTAGCGTAATTTTCTCTTTGATCATTCGGATCAGCCCGAACTCTCCTACTTTGTTCAATGGGGTATAATCACTCATAGTTATGTCTGTTTAGCTTGGCAAAGATACAAAATTTGATAGTGTGATGGAGGTGCTGCTTTTATGACACTGCTTTGGGTTTATAATAGTAGCTGTGCTTTAGTTGTAGTACCGCCCCTACCCCTCCATACTTAAGGAGGGGAGTCTGTAAATGCCGCTTCTTAGGTACAAGCGCTGTAGGTAAGCTATTCAGGAGAACCCACCCCAGCCCCTCCGAGGAGGGGAATCAGTTTAAGCTCCGTCAGCCGTGTCTACTGAAAGCTTTCCCAGTCCTTGGGTTGAGCGCCTTGTAGAGTTCCGGTGCCGCGCGAGCGGCAGCCGTTAGGCAGGAAGGCTACACAGCGCGATGCCCGAGGACGAGGCCCCGCTCATATAGGGCCCCTACCCCAGCCGTAAGCGCCCCAAAGTATAAAGTGAAACAATTGGCATTTGAGAGCTAGAGGATGAACAGAAACTAGAAAGGCTAGCTTGGCTGAGGTCGCAGGAAGCAGAAGGTAGCAACTATATCTTTTCAAATCAGCCGTAGTATAAACTTAATAACAGGACACGAGCTGCAAGCTCGCACCAGCAGGGGCAGTCGGAGGACACAAGCGGGCTTTTGCGCCATGTACAGCCAGATATACTACGGACAAGTACAACAGCTACTACACTTATTCCTATCCTTAAAACTCCACTACAAAAGCCCCAGAATCAGCAACATCATAATAAGCTATACCCAGCGTATCTAACTGCTGGTGCAAACGCTTACGATACCAAGGCGCACTAGAAGCATCAAGTATGATTTTATCAAACCTATACTCCTGTAGCTCCTCCGGCTTTACCCGCACATTCTGGCGGAGCAGCAGGTAATCTACCGCAAAACCCGGCTTGGGCTTTAGTTTAGGCGGGTGAGAAAGGATAAGCCAGCGCTGCCCCTGCCATACCAGCAGCTGATTACTATCCGGAAGTATGATAAGTGACGTTAAGCCAAGGCTATCACCCATTAGAGAACTTATCTTTGGCTCCTGCACACCTACCTGCCATAAGTGCGGCTGCACGTTAAAGGTGAAGTTGCTGTAGTTATACAGCAAAGCTGAATCAGCTAAAAGCACCGCCTGCTGCCCCTGCACTAAACCTATACCTGTACTACCGCGCACACTATAGATTAACAGTTGCTTCTGATTTTGCTGTTGCTGCGCCTCCACTATTTCCTGCACGGCAAGTATGGCTACAACACCTACAGCTATACTTAGGTAACGGAGCTTGTTAAACGCCAGGAATAGTATAAAAGCAAAGAGCAAGGCGTAGAGAAGAAGAACCTGCAGTAGTGTAATATCGATGCCGTTGATGAGCGCCTGTGGCCAACCTTGCACCCACAGGTTAAAGTCGTTCATGAGGTAAGTAAGCACCAGGTGCAGGCCGAAAAGCCAATCACTCACCACCGGAATCCAACTGAATAGCAAAGCCACTACACCCGAATACAGCACCAGCGTTGCCAGTGGCACCACCACAATGTTTGCCAGCCAAAAGTACATCGGGAACTGATGGAAATAATACAGCCCCAGTGGCAGCGTAGCCAGTTGCGCTGCTATAGCCACTGTAAAGTAAGCCCAGATAAAATCAAGTATGAAGTTGTCGATCTCCAGTAGCCGGTAAAGCTTGGGCTGGATGTACACTATGCCCAGCACCGCCAGGAAAGACAGCTGAAAACCCACCTCCAGCAGGTTATAAGGGTTCCAGAACAGCAACCCTAGTGCAGCAACTGACACAGTATTATACACAACGGTGCGACGTTTCAGGGCTAGGCCCACCGTTACCAAACTAAACATAAGCACCGCCCGCAGTACCGAAGGCGACAAGCCAGTAATGAATGCATACAGCCATAGTATAGCCAGCACAAGTATAGCACCAGCCCAACGTTGCCGTGCAGAGCTGTTAAACTTTGCCAGCACCAGCATCAATAAAGTATAGATCAGGCCCACATGCAGCCCCGACACCGCCAGCACATGCATCGTGCCCGTATCGGCGTAGGCCTGCCGGATGCTGTTGTCTAATTCATCTTTCACACCAAGTATAAGAGCCGAGGCAATGGCGTATTCCCGCTTCTCCCCTATCCGCTCCCGCAGTACCTCATCCAGGTTTCGTCGAAGCTGTATGCTATAGTATAAAACAGGATTGGCAGGTTCGGAACCAAGCTTATGAAACTGAAACGATGGCAGGTAATGCCGGAAATGTATGCCTTTGTTGGCCAGGTATTTTCGGTAGTCGAACTGGTTGGGGTTGAGCGGTGGCGCTACTTCCTGCCGAGCACCTTTTATAAGCAGTACATCCCCATACTTCAGTTCGTATTCTTCTTCAGAATCATGAGGCACTGATAACTGCACTTTTCCTGTTGCCCTTTGCCACTGGCCGTTTACCTGAACCTGCTCAACCGCCAATACGGTGCTTTGATAGCCTGGTTTTTGCAGCACATAATCATCCACCACACCTACGTAATAAGCAGGTGCAGTTGGTAAATGGCTTAAGTGTGCAGGCTGGTATACTTGGGTGCGCTGCTGCGTCATAAAATAGCCAAACACCACAAACGTTAGCGTTGCCACGACACCCGCCACATCGGTTGCGAAAACAGTTTTATACTTGCGGCTAAGGATGAAAGCCAGTACAAACAGGGCAAAGAAAAAGGCAGGCAATCCGGGTGCTAACCCTTCCTGCCTGCCAAATATCAGGTACAATAAAATACCAAGTATAAAACTCAGCGCGACGCGCACAACCGGATATGGCGCCCACCGCAGCATCAGCCTTTATAGGTCATTTTATAGTGCTGTATGTCGCACTCCGTGAACAGATCGCCTTCGGTCTCAAAACCGTGGCGCTTGTAAAAGTTAACAGCCGGTAGCTGCGCGTGCAGGTAAATCTTCTGCTGCGGTTGCTCGGCCTGTACATCCTCCAGCACCGCCTGCAGCACCTTGGCTCCTACATTTTTATTTCGGTATTCTGGCAGCACCGCAAAGCGCTCCAGCTTTACACCATTCTCTGTTTTGCGCCAGCGCGCGGCTCCGCAGGGCATACTATCATATGTGGCTAAGTAATGGTGCGCAGTTGGCTCGTGCTGGTCGTACTCGGCATCACCGGGCACTTTCTGCTCCTGCACAAATACTCTCTCACGTATGGCAAAAGCAGCTTTAAGGTCCTGCTCGTTATCAATGCGTTTCAGCTCAATCATAAGTATAAAAACGTAGAGACGCCTTTACGCGCCTCTACTTTATCATCAATAAGTATAAAATGCCGTTACTCTTCCTGCTTGGCGGCTTTCGTAGTTTTAGAGGCGGCACGCTTGCGTGGAGCAGGTTTAGCTGGCTCCTTGGCGGCCTCTTCTTTCTCTTTAGCCTCTTCGCGGGCAGTACGCTTATCTGTATCCAGCTTGTCGTAAGCCTTAATGATGTCGCGTACCAACCTGTGGCGCACTACGTCTTCGGCACTCATTTCAACAAAGCCGATACCTTTCACACCACGAAGTATGTTCAGCGCCTCCATTAAACCAGAGCGTTGGTTACGTGGCAAATCAATCTGCGACCAGTCACCGTTTACCATCAGCTTGGCTGTCGGGCCCATACGGGTCAGGAACATCTTCATCTGCGCAGGCGTGGTGTTCTGAGCCTCATCCAGCAGCACAAAAGCATTGTTCAGCGTACGGCCACGCATATAGGCCAGCGGCGCAATCTCAATGATCTTGTTATCCTGGTAGTATTTCAGTTTTTCCACCGGAATCATATCCTCCAGCGCATCGTAGATTGGGCGCAGATAAGGGTCCACCTTGTCCTTCATATCACCCGGCAAGAAACCAAGGCTCTCGCCTGCCTCTACCACTGGTCTGGAGATGATGATCTTCTTAACTTCCTTGTTCTTCAGCGCCCGCACCGCCAACGCTACCGAAACGTATGTTTTACCAGTACCGGCAGGCCCAAGCGCAAATACCAGGTCATTCTTCTCTACCGCATCCACCAGCTTTTGCTGGTTAGGAGTTTTGGCTTTGATAATGCCGCCCTTGCTACCATACACGATCACGTCCGGTGAGGTAGCGATAACCTCTTCGTCAGTAATGGCATCGGCAGAAAGATATCTATTTACGCTGTTATGCGTAATCTTTCCAAACTTATGGTAATGGTCTATAAGTGATGAAAGTATTTCGTGGATTTTGGTGATTTCGGGCGTTTGGCCCTGAATCATAATCTCGTTTCCTCTGGAAATGATTTTGCTGCTCGGAAAGGCCGCTGCAAGCTGTTTTATGTTTTGATTCTCTGTCCCCAAAAAATCAATCAGAGAAACATTCTCTAGTGTTATTACTTTCTCAACCAAATGATTATCCTCGTATATAGTAGGTTAGGAATATTTTCTTTAATTTAACTAAAATCTATATTGTATTACAAATCTATCCAAATTATAGTTCGTGTATGGCTGTAATTACGTTTTTGTCTGATTTTGGATATAATGACCACTATGTGGCGGCAGTAAAAGCCAAAATTATTTCGCAAGATCCTGATCTTAATATTGTTGACATCTCTCATGCTATTGAGCCTTACAACATTGCGCACGCTGAGTATGTTTTCGGCTCTGTATTCAATGAGTTTCCGGAAGGCACAGTACATCTGATTGCCGTAGACACCCACGGTAGCAAGTATGGCAAATACCATGCAGCAAAGTATAAAGGCCATTTCTTTTTACTGGCAGATAATGGTTTGCTTTCGCTCCTGACAGAAGGGCAGCCCGACCAGGTGGTAGAGCTGAAAACAGACTTCCCGCTGATGCCTTTTCCGGCCAAAGAACTGCTGGCTCCGGTGGCTGTATACCTGGCCAAAGGCGGTGACCTGGATATATTGGGAGAAAGCACGCAGAACTTCCGCAGGTTGATGAACCGCCAGCTGCGCCTCGGCGACCACTCCATCACCGGCCATGTGATTCATGTTGACCGCTACGGCAATCTGATCACCAACATCACCCGCGATAGCGTGGATACTATTGCGCATGGACGCACCTTTACTATACATTTTGGCCGAGAAACAGTAGGGCGCATTTATCCTAATTATAACCAGACTGAAGACGGCGACTGCTGCTGCATTTACAACAGCCAGGGCCAACTATGCATCGGTATCAACAAAGGGCACGCTGCTGAGTTACTTGGCCTGGGCTTCGACTCTCAGGTGAACGTGCGCTTTTATCCGGGGAGCTGAGGTAGTTTTGAATGAACGATTGATTCTCTTAATTTTGAATAACAGAATTCTGAATGATTGAATACTATTCGTAAGCCTACTCCTGATGACATAGTATGAAAGCAGTTGCGGCTGGCCCACAAGATCTTTCCAAGATGACAAGAAAAAAGTCACTCAATCACTCACTCAAAATTCAGTATTCAGTTATTCAAGAATCAGTTATTTAAAATAATCACATGATAATACGCATTGTCAGGATGACGTTTCAGCCGGAGAAGACTGCTGCGTTTTTAGACATATTCCGTAACTCAAAAGATAAGATTCGAGCGTTCGATGGTTGCCACCATGTAGAGCTGCTGCAAGATGTGGATCAGCCAAACGTGTATAGCACCTATAGCCATTGGGAGTCGGTAGAGCACCTGAACACCTACCGCGACTCAGAACTGTTTGGCCAAGTATGGCCGGCCACAAAAAAACTCTTTGCTGAAAAGCCACAGGCCTGGTCGCTGCAGAAAGTAACGGTGTAGTAACTTTCTTTAAGGTGTTTCCCACACTTAAAAGCCACGGGGACACCCTCATAGCACCGCCCCAGGAAAAGAGCCTCAACCTGCCTTTGCCTGGGGCGATCTCTTTCCAATCCTGCTACAGGTAAACCCCTCACAAAATAATTCTGTTTCCTGTATCAGGTTTATCAAGCATCTATCCACCTGATGGCAGCATAGTTACGTACCATTATTCAATAAATCTATAATATCATAAAAACAATCGATTTTCCCTATAA